>NZ_JAAHHM010000090.1:0-28235 GCF_010692445.1 Moorena sp. SIO3E8
CTTTGTATCTTGATGGTATTCCTTTAATGAAACGACTCTTTCAAGCTTGTTGCTCTACTAATGCTCCTCCTACTCTTGCTATACCTGTCTAAACCTTATTCTTTGTCTTTTTAAAAGAGCCGCACCCAAAACATTTGTCTGTCCAGTATTGGGATCCGCATCGGAGTCAGCGGTCTCATCACCACCCTGGTCTTGAGGAGAGAGATTGAGGTTGTCTGGGGGAATGAATTTCAGAAAGTAATCTCCCGCTGGCACGTTCGAGAAAAGGTAAACCCCATCATTACCGGTACCATCGGGAGCAGTTAAGGTAAACCCATAGAAACTATCGTCACTGGTACCAGGTTGACCATCACCTCCATCTTGCCACAACTCAACCCGCACCCCATTGATACCCAGTTCACTATTATCTTGAATCCCATTACCGTTTTGGTCATCCCAGACTAAGTCTCCAATGATGGCAGGGGTGGGGGGTTGAATCACAATGCCGACTTTGGGGGGTTCTGCGGGTAACAAGGTAGCTGCCGCACCGGATTGATCCGTTCGTGTCGAGACGAAAGCAAAGGAATTCCAGGCAATCTCGCCGTTGGTTGGTGCTCCAGCCGGTGCTCGCATTGGCCAGTTGAGGACCACCGACTCTAGGGGGTCGAGAACTAGGTTGCCCAAGTTAAACCTCAGAGCGGTGACCGCACTGGGGTCACTGGGAAAGGTAGTACTCCAGTCATTGACGCAGCCACTAGGCCAATTAAGGTCTTGACCATCACTAGGATTGGGACGGCAAGGATTGGAGTTGGTGGTGTATTCAACCGTAACACCAGGAATTGCCACGGTAACCGGACCAGCGAGATTAGGACGCCATTGGGAACCCCTGGCTGTACTAGTATTGAGCACTTGAGTATCACCGATGGCAGGCAACATATCGACTACAAGTATATTAGTCATCGGCACCGTGCCTTGATTGGTGATAGTCAGCTGGTAATCTACCTGTCCCCCCGGAACGGTGGTGCCACTAGTGGAGAAACTGGTATCGACCTCACCCTGAACTACCTTTTGTGAATCGAGGGTTGCGATCGCAGCTACGTCAACGTTTGCTGTTCTGCGACAAATCGTCTCATCGGTGATGCCATCCCCATCCACATCAACCGTATCCTGAGTTCTGCGGTTATTATTGTTGCAATCGAACACACTATCGTTGGACATGATGAATAATTCATTAGTCAACGAACCTGTACTCACGCCCTGCTCAACCACTGTATCGACATAGATTCTCAGCCACCTATTCTCTGGTATTTGGGTTCCTGTAATTTCCCAACGCAGCAACGTGCGACCGGTGCCGTTGTAGTTGGGAATCGCCTCGAAGTTGATGGGAGGGTCAGCGGGCAAACTACTCGATCCCCCATTGGTAAACCTCCAGGCACCCCCATAGTCAAGCCCTGCTGGCAGTAAATCGGCAATAATGGGATTGACATAATCTGCGGTAGCGCTCGACTCGTTGCGAAACTGTAGCCGAAATTCTATGGTGTCACCAGGAGCATAGGGTCCACTACTAGTTTCATCTGTTTTGTTTGGATTTAGGATCGCTTGTAATGCCGAGATTTCTGTCTCTTGGCACTTTTCCAGGGGGTTTGTTGGTGAATTGGGCGTCCAAGTCAGTTGGGCACAGTTCTTGATCGTCTCCCCAATCGAGCGGTCAGGCTGAACCTCTACAAACAGTTTTGGTCTATTACTGCCTCCTGTAGCTTGAAAACCTACTGGTACATTGGTGTACTCGAACTCAACCCCTGTCATGTATTCCCCTACTCCTAAGGTGATGTCAGTCCCAATGGTGAGGGTGGTGTTCTGAGGGTGTGAGGTACCGGCTGTCAAGGGGTTGAGATTAGTTTTGTAGCGGACAATCACATCCCCGGTGTAATTGTTGTATCTGCCTGTGCGAATTCTAGTGACCCGCACCTGATCTAAGAGGTTAATCCCATCGTCATTGACTTGATCTAGGTCGTCAGTGACTGTTAGAGTAGTCATCGGTACATTACCGGTATTTCTTGGGTCAAGCCGAAACTCAAATTCATTGCCAATAGCCACCTGACCCGAGAATGATTTAGAACTCAATGTGCCTTGATAGTTAGCGTCTGCAAAACCATGTTCAGCCTGACCATTTAAGTTCAACAAAGGGGTGCCATCAATCAGTTCTCCTGTTGCAGTAGCTGGGTTAATCACAGTACTATTGGCACCACTAGTGTTGAAGGTACCACTAGGATACTCAACAGAGACTTGTGCGTTGAAACAATTTCTGCCACTCTGAATAGTGAGGTTACCTACATTCCAAGTGACAACCCCTGAGTTATGGGTACCCTCATTGGTAGCACTAACAAAACTTGACCCAACCGGAAGAGTATCTTGTACAACGACATTTTGTAGGTTGAGACCACTCTCAAGATCCTGGTCATGGCAAAGCTTAATCTCATAGGTCACTGGTGAATCAAGAGCCGGATCACCATTGCTAGGAATCACCCGATTTTTCTCCAATGTCCACTTATTTAACGCAGCGTTTGAATCGATATCAGAGGTAACGCTTAGAGCCTCGGAGGTGGCATTCTCGGTATTAGAACTTGTCCCTTCGGCTAGGTTAATGGCTTGTGTATCGTTTACAGTCGTACCGGGGGGAAACTGGACTCGAATCTCCAAGTTTACAGGGGAACCTGCTGGAATGGGTGAATTATACTCAACGGTAACCAGTCCTGTATCCTCGTCATAGCTGACAGTAGCAGGACGTCCAGGAAGGATGCTGACATTGTTAGAAGACCAATCAATCTGAGGAGGGAGTTGGTCAGTAATCACCACATCCTGGCAGTCCTCATCCCCACTACAGGAGACGCGGATGGTGTAGATAAATTCTTGTCCTGATGGAACTTCTGTAATGATATTACCATCGGCATCATTAGCGACTTTCACCAACTGGAGTTCGGAAGCAGCCGATACTGGAGTAGCGTAACCTGCGATCGCACTGACTAACATCAAACTGCCAATCAGTGTATGGGGAAAAAACTGGGAAGGAAAACTTTTTCCTAGAGGATAGGGTAGACTTTTTGAACCCACATTGGGTGCGATCGCTTGGAGATAGTTCAATAAAGATTTCATGACTGGCCGCGATGAATAATGAGAATTGAGAAATTAAGCTAAACACGTTTTTAAGGACAAATCCCGTATCGAGAGATTACTCAGACGATAGGGCGTCAAACACAAATAAACTAAAACATAAATAAACTTTTGATCAGACACTGCCTGTCCAATTGGTTGTGCTTTAGGCCAAGTGAAAACCCGCTATAGTTAGTCAGTAAATCTCCCTAGTGAGAACACGGCTTTTTCCTTAATTAGTAGTGCTATTTTTTGTGCGAGCAGACCTTGTCTTGATACAGTGGCTCATGGGTTAAACCCCCATGAGGCCACTGCATCGCTTTTAAGCTTTGCCTAAAACAGATTAAAGCGATCGCACCCTAATTTTTCGCTGGTTTTAACTTGTCTAGTTAAACTATTGTTATTGTCCTAATCTAGGATTGCTTCATTTAAGCTGCTTTTGCCTAGAGAGAATTACTGAAATTTCACCGGAAATTTAAAAATTGTAAATGGGTGATATCGGTGAATTACACATCATCATGTTTACGGCAGCAGCTTCTTAACTGGAATAGCACTGAGTTAAAAGTTGGAAAAGACTTAAGATCGGGATAAAAGAGGGAAGATGGGGAGGATTGAGAAGTAGAAGTATTGAGTGGCTTGACAAAACTTAATATAAATAGTTATAGGAGTTCTATAAACTGAAAAATTGCTAAAAATATAGGCTCTGCCATACCTGTGGTGATCAGCTGTTAGGCATTAAAAATGCCTAACAGCAAGGCATAACGCGGAAGCAATACATCGCGCTCGTTATAGATTTACAACAGAAAGATGCACCGCGTTTTCACTCGGTGCATCCCTACTCCCTATTTCCTTTAGAGTCTAAAAATTCTCCCGATTCCGATTTGCCTGCTCCATCTTTTCTACAACCAGGTCTATGGGCATCATTCCCAATTCCCCAGCGGCACGGGTACGAATATTCAAACTGTTTGCTTCGACTTCCTTGGCACCAATCACACTCATCACCGGGATTTTAGCCTTTTCGGCATTACGAATTGCTTTACCGAGCCTTTCCCCACTGGTATCGACTTCTGCTCGAATGCCATGCGATCGCATTTTTGTTGCCATTTCCTGAGCAAAAGGCAACTGTGCGTCCCCGACTGGTAACAATCGTGCTTGTACTGGTGCTAACCAGAAGGGGAAGTCTCCCCCATACTGTTCAATCAATATCCCAGTTAGCCGCTCGATAGACCCAAAGGGGGCACGGTGAATCATAACCGGGCGTTGGCGAGTGCCATCTTCTGCCACATACTCCAAATCAAATCGTTCTGGCAAGTTGTAATCCACCTGTACCGTTCCTAACTGCCATTCCCTGTCGAGGAGATCCTGGAAGATAAAGTCCAGTTTCGGGCCATAAAATGCCGCTTCCCCTGGTACTTCAACGGATTCCATGCCCAAGGTATCTACAGCACGGCGAATTGCTCCTTGGGCTTTTTCCCAAGCCTGATCCGAACCAATATACTTATCCGAGGCCGGGTCACGGAAACTCAACCGTGCTTTAAATTTCTTCATTTGCAGAGTTTTGAACACTGACAGGATTAAATCCACCACATTGAGGAATTCCTGATCCAACTGATCTGGCATCACAAATAGGTGAGAATCATCCACCGTGAAACCGCGCACCCTGGTCAACCCCCCCAGTTCCCCAGATTGCTCATAGCGATATACTGTACCAAATTCTGCCAAGCGCATGGGCAACTCCCGGTAGGAGCGCAATTCACTCTTATAAATTTGGATATGGAAGGGGCAATTCATCGGCTTTAGGACAAATCCTTGTTCTGCGGCTGCTGCTTCCTCATCCTCAGCCATCATCGGGAACATATCCTCTTTATAGTTCTGCCAGTGACCGGATACCTTAAACAAGTCCACTCGACCAATATGGGGTGTCTCCACTGGTAGATAACCTCGTTTAAGCTGTTCTTGGGTGAGGAAATCTTTCAAAAGGGTACGCAAAACCGTTCCTTTTGGGGTCCACAGGGGTAATCCTGGTCCCACCGGGTCAGAAAAGATAAACAGTCCCAGTTCTTTACCCAGCTTACGGTGATCCCGTTTCAGGGCTTCTTGCTTACGGCGCTTATATTCCTGTAGTTGCTCTGGGTTTTCCCAAGCTGTACCATAAATGCGCTGGAGTTGAGTATTACTCGCATCCCCTCGCCAGTAAGCCCCAGCCACACTTTCTAATTCAATGGCCTTCGGGTTGATTTCACTGGTATTTTCCACATGGGGACCAGCACACAAATCCCACCACTCATCCCCCAGGTGGTAAATCGAGATCGGGTCTTCTAAATCTGCCAAAATTTCCAGTTTATAGGATTCACCCAGTTCCTTGATCCGCCGTTGAGCTTCTTCCCGTGGCACCTCTTCCCGAATTACCGGAAGCTTCCGCTTAATGATTTTGACCATTTCCTTTTGGATTTTCTTTAGGTCTTGCTCAGTAAACGGTTCTGGCTGATCAAAATCATAATAAAAACCATTTTCAATCCAAGGGCCGATAGTCACCTGAGCCTTCGGAAATAGCTTCTGGACGGCCATCGCCATCACATGGGAGGTCGTATGACGGATTCTTTGTAGGGTCTCGGATTCGCTAGTACGGGGCAAATGAATTTTTTCAGGCTGTTCGGAGGGTTCTGAGTTAAGCATCGGTGACTGTTCTATGGAATTGAATAATGCGTTATGACCGTAACACCAATTTTGTGCTATTCCTCTATGATACAAACCTTGTTTTGATGCAAAGCGCGAGTGGGGGAAACCACGGCAGTCGCTCATGGGGGGGACCCCCTTTGGCGGCGCTGCCTCCCCTGTTCCCTTGCTGCATCGCTAGTTTTTGGTAAAGTACATGTTTCTGGCGTAGTACTCTCTCAATTTAGTTTTAAGGGCAACGGGTTACGGGTTACGGGTTGGCGTAATGGTTTTGGTACTTAATGGATAACACAGATGCATAGTACAAGGGTGCCTAATTGGCTAAAGTCCATTGTAGATCATGTCCGGATAATTCCCCTATATCACAATTTGCCCCATCTGACCATCTGACCATCAATCGTCTTGATGATGGGTATTAAACCGCACTTGAGCTTACCCCTCAATTCAATTTTGAGGCAGTAGTAGTCTCCCACAAGTGTTAAGGGTTATGTGATAAATTGTAAAAAAATGTAAATATAATTAAGGTAGACTATGAAAAAATAAACAGTTTTAATATCATGAATCAACCCCAGCCATCAACACCGGAGTTACTCAAAACCATATTGGAACCGCTACTAGTAGATTTTGACTACTGGTTTGAGCGATCGCTTTCGTTGTTAGAAACTGAAGATATCACCTTTTTGACCAAGGAGGAACAATCTGACCTACTAAAGCGGGTAAAGGAAGCCCAGCAGGAGGTAAATACAGCTAAAATGCTTTTTAACGCTACCGATGGTCAAGTAGGAGTTGAACTTTCTACCATGATGCCATGGCACCAATTAGTGAGAGAATGTTGGGGAGTGGCAATCCGGTGGCGATCATTGGCATCCGGTGCATCCGAGTCAGCGGCTTCAGGGAATGACTAATCTTGACGCGCCTAGATTCAGGAAATGATTGAGGATATAGTGGACTACCGTTTGTTAAAGTTAACTAACCACCTATAAAAAGCCGTTTTTTATCCCTGAGCAAGACAAGGAGTTAAAGACCAACTATTCGGTCGGGAGGACAATACGATGTTACACCTAATTTATCTAGTTGCCTTTACTGTTCTAGCATTTTTAGCAATTGGAAATTTAATTCGCAACCTATTAAGTTTGAGTTTTGATTCCCAGCGTTCTTTCTCAGCATCGGGAAAATCACCCACCCAATGGGGACGGAATCAAGTGAATGCCAATCCATCTCCTGCTAAGTCAGTACCGCACCCGGAACTGCTTGATGATAGTGGCAACCCTATTAATGAACCCCTGTTAGTGATGCGGTCAATGACCGTTGAAGACGCTCGCCAACAGTTAGACGCTATATACAATTCTTCTCCCGGTAACAGCAAGGGGAAGACAGAAGAAAACCAATAGTCTATTGATTTCAGGTTAAGGCTAGACAAAGGGAAAGGGGATAAGCAAAACTATTTCCCCTGACCGAATTCGTTGCTCGACAAACTATAGCGCTGCAAGCCGGGAATAGGGTATAGGGTATAGGGTATAGCGATGCAGCGCTGAATCGATTTTCCTTGACAGACAGCATTAAATTATAAGTATTCAACTGAAATCGATCTGATTTATTTGCCATAGGCAAACCAACTTGCATTAGCGCTGTAAACCCGCGTGTCTCCCCAGGTTTCCAATACATAATGAAACCCCTCTCGATTGACATGAGTTACATCAACTTTTAATCGGAGATTTTCATCATTATCACTATCGATATCGTTTAAAGCAATATAAACCACAGGATCGGAAGAAAAGTTCGTATTAAACTTTTTCTCACCTGATATTCTTCGTCTGCCATCACCTTTTGATAAATTCCCTTCCCTAACAGAAATTTCTCCACTCTCCAGTTTAATCTGTGAACTAGCCACTTCTTCGATACTTCTAGAGATAGTAATCAACTGATTACTATCTTGAGTTAAGTTATTGATCCGTTCAACTATATCTCCCAAGGCGACTGGGTCTGATTCTATAAGAGCATTAAGTTTTTTCTCTATAGTAGAAGCGTTGATATCTAAGCTTTGCACCTTACTATTTAGATATTGAGCTTGTTTTTGATAGTCTTGAGTTTGGGTTTTGATAGTTTGAGTTTGTTGCTGAAGAACTTGCAGATCAACTCGGTTATCAAATAGAGAGTTATTTATACGTTTGTTGAGTTTATCAAGTTGTTTTTGTTGATCTTTGATATGTCCTTTTACCGAACTATCAACAAGACTAGACATAACTACAAAACCACTGACTGTGGTGAATAGGGTAGTGAAAAGCAACAAGCCAATCACTAGGTGAAATTGTGTTCTGAATTCCTTCCTTAGTTCCTCAGCTATTTTGGGTGAAAATAGTTGTAATTCTGTATAAATTAAAGCTCTGATATCTGTAGAGCGCTTATCCAGATAACTTCGGTAGGTATCTAGTTCTTTCTTGAGATCATCTCGTTCGCTTCTTAGGCGATCGATAGTTTTTTTAAGTATGTCAAAATCATTCATAGTAACCAACTAGCTAAATACCGACAATTCCATAGATAAGCTGTTCAGCATTTAGATTGGGATACCTAAATTACTCAAAGGGAACAGGGAACAGGGAACAGGGAACAGGTAATAACCAATTTAAATGCACATCAGCTTAGTAATCAAGTCTCTCCATTGTCAGCCATGCAAAGCGCGAGTGGGGGAAACCCCCGCAGGTAGGGCTTTGGTGCGCTAACCGTAGGCGAATTAAATTCGCGCTTATTGTCGCACCTGAGGCATCGCTATGGGCTGTTATAGCTGAAATTGCTCAATTCGCCAACTACAGAGGCTGATCTGATGGCACCCAGGATAATCCATAGTGAACAGTAAATGGTGATAGTAAATGGTGATAGTAAATGGTGATAGTAAATGGTGATAGTAAATGGTGATAGGTAGGGGTTTAGCAGAATTCTCTGTTACCCATTACCCATTACCTACTATAGCGCTAGTTGCTCTAATCATTGAACTCTGTTAAATAATGCTTCGTGAGACCGGGAGCTGGGGAGATTCCGGAGATCTAAATCTAAATTTATAAATTTTCTAATCAACTGAGACGATCAGCATCAGCCAAAGGATTCCAGACTTAATGCTCATGGTGAGGGGCATTACGTACCTTCCTGATTGTATAGGGCAAAACCCCTACCAGCAGAGCAAAGGCTTCATCTGGCAGTTGGGCAATAGTGTTGGCATCAAAACCAAATCCCTCAAACTGTTCAAGAATCTGTTGGGTTCGTTGTATAGGACTTGGATATTCTGTAATTTGTTTAGTCAGTCGAATCCATTGCCGCCGAATCAAATAAGCACGCCGTCGCTCCTCAGCTGATTCTGGAGAAATCAATGATAGATTGCCCACTGGCACTACTCCCTGACAATCAAGATCAAATATTCCTCCTACAGCCGAACCTGGTCCTGCAAATTCTGCATGGTAGTGTTTATATATGATTAGGCCATTGCGACGCCTACTATTAACAATTAACAATTGTTTATCCCGAAATTGCGAGAGAATTTCTGATGGCTGTGAGTCTCTCATCTTGTTCTTGCAGGGGTTCAGGCTTTCCTGGTTCATGCCACTTAGGGGTTGAGGATTGGCGAGACCCTGGTTGTGAGCAACCACCTCCTTTGGGTAAAAAGCTATCTGGTAATAGTGTTGGTATTTACTCTCCATCTCAAACTATATGGCGTAATATCGAGCGAGCAGGTAAGCACCCAAGCTAAAAGCCCCGATCCACTTTCCTTAAATAACTGTAAGTTTTTTAAAATACACAAAACGGAGAGTCAAGTCTTGTTTAACTACCATTTCCAACTATAAACTTGGGTTTAACCTAAGTTACTAGTTATCAAAAAACACCTCAAAATGGCTTCAAGACACCAAAACTTTGTATTGCTAGATACTAGATTATAGATTATTGGTATCAATAGCTACAATTTATCGGTACAAAGCAAATTTTGTGGTTTAGTACGGTAGATCTGATGGGATTTACAAGTAGACCGTAGCACAAATCAACTAAATTTCTCCACCAGCGAGGTCTTCAAACACTAATTTTCTTGAAAGCTTTATCAATAACCCCCTTTTTGATCTGTTATCAAAAACGATACTCTGCTACAGATAGTCTGAACAAAAATAAGTTATTAAAACATATTTTGTTTGTTTTGTCAATGTGATAAATCACCAAATGTAAAATATATCTGTTATTCGTCAGCTTGATAACTCCATTATGACGAAATTCAGCCTACTGAGACAGACTCTGACCCTGTAAACTAAGACCAGCAGGATTAATCTGCTTGTGTAAGAGCAGGCGTTTGGGAAGCCTAAGCAATCCTCCGGTATAGCTTGGTTCTACCCGATGCAGTTCATATCCCCTCTTGAGATAAAGTTGCCTGGCCTGATAATTGTTTTCCAAAACATGCAAGTAGAGGTCTTGAAAGCCCCATTCTAGGGCAGTTTGCTCACAAGCCAATAGCAAATTTTCCCCGACTCCTTGCCGCCGACAAGACTTTCTGACAGCCAGATTGGAGATGTAAAGATGTTGGCAGTTAGGCTTTGGCCAACAATAGCGAGAACGGAGTGTTAGCTCTACAGTACCAGCTAGGAGCTGACTGGTACCAGCAGAACCGGGAACGGTAGTGACGGCGACTAAACACAGGTAATGGGGTAAACTAGATCGCAGTCTGTGGCGCAAATCTTCGTAAATACCCAGTCTTAATAGAGGGTGAACCCAGCCGATGAGCCCTTTTTGAGGGTGAAAGCTATCTGCAAGAATATCTGCTAAGGTGCTAATATCCTCAGATTGAGCAGCACGTATAGTGACTTGAGATATACCACCAGCCAAGGGATCTTGACCAGTAGGGACAGATTTATGAAGGGTTAAGAAAGAAAAGCAGGAATCCACAACTACAAAATTAAAATTATTTGGGAATGGTAAACTCTAACTAAAGTATGTAGACTATACCCCGAAGGGGTTCTAAGTTCCCCCCCCTAGCTTCCCTTAGGTTCAAGGAACCAGAAGGTATATGGCTAAGAACTCAGCAAGGAGGTATGAGCAATTGAGCTCGAAACTAATTACCCAATTTCAGGCCAGGTAAATATTAAGGTAAATAGGAGACATTAAACGTTATACTTCATAATTAATACCTTTTTGAGAAGTTTGATCAAAATCCGCTGACGGGATTAGCAAAGCGTGATTCCCGACCACCTTAAACTAGAAAGTCTTCAACCTCAGGTAGTTCACACACCTTAAACTAGAAAGTCTTCAACGTCAGGTAGTTCACATTATTCTATCTCTATTGAAATATGACGAATCATAAGACTGACTGGACCCCAATCATTAAGAAATTTGTTGCGATAGTAGGCAAAAATGGTGTGGTTCAACGTCGTGAAGAATTGCTGACCTATGAATGTGATGGTCTGGCCAGCTATCGCCAACGACCAGCGGTAGTAGTGCTACCACGCACTACCGAACAAGTCTCAGAGGTGCTTAAGATATGCGATCGCTATTCTATCCCGTGGGTGGCACGGGGTGCTGGTACCGGATTATCCGGTGGTGCTCTACCTATAGAAGATGGTGTGTTGATTGTCACTGCCCTAATGAAGGGGATCCTGGACATTGACCTGGAAAATCAGCGAATCGTAGTACAACCAGGCTTAATCAACAACTGGGTGACCCAAGCGGTAAGTGGTGCGGGTTTCTATTATGCCCCTGATCCCTCCAGTCAAATTATTTGTTCCATTGGTGGCAATGTGGCTGAGAACTCTGGTGGTGTCCATTGCCTAAAATATGGCGTGACCACTAATCACGTCATGGGGTTAAAATTGGTTCTTCCTGACGGTTCAATCGTGGATGTAGGGGGATCAGTTCAAGAAATGCCTGGTTACGACCTAACGGGCTTATTTGTTGGTTCCGAAGGCACCTTGGGGATCGCTACAGAAATTACCCTGCGCATCCTCAAGAGACCAGAATCAATTTGTGTCCTCCTAGCGGACTTTAGTAGCATTGAAGCTGCTGGTACTGCGGTTACTGACATTATTGGTGCTGGGATCATTCCTGCGGGTATGGAAATGATGGATAATCTCAGCATCAATGCGGTAGAAGACGTAGTGGCAACAGGTTGTTATCCGAGGGATGCTGGAGCAATATTGCTGGTAGAACTGGATGGCTTAAAGGTAGAAGTGGACACTAATAAACAGCGGGTTGCCCAACTGTGTAAACAGAATGGGGCAAGAAATATCACCACGGCTAGTGACGAAGAAACCCGCCTGAAATTATGGAAAGGTCGCAAAGCGGCTTTTGCTGCCGCAGGGAAGATCAGCCCCAATTATTTCGTCCAAGATGGGGTGATTCCTCGCACTGAGTTAGCAGGGGTTTTAAGGGAGATTGAGGCATTAAGCGAGAAATCTGGGTACACAATAGCTAACGTATTTCACGCGGGTGATGGAAATCTACACCCCCTAATCTTGTACGATGAAAAGGTGCCTGGGGCATTAGAAGAGGTAGAAAATGTTGGTGGCGAAATCCTCAAACTCTGTGTGAAAGCAGGGGGTAGTATATCTGGCGAACATGGGATTGGTGCGGATAAGAACTGTTTTATGCCAGATATGTTCACTAAGGTGGACTTGGAAACAATGAAATGGGTTAATCAGGTATTCAATCCCAAGGGTTTAGCCAATCCAGGCAAGGTATTTCCGACACCCCGGACTTGTGGAGAGGCAGCAAATGCCGGAAAAACCAAGGAATTTGAATCTATCGAGCGTTTTTAAACTAAGTTTCGTCAGTTCGACATGAGCCTTCGTTATCCAGGAGTCAAGAGCTTTGAGTTAGGTTGAGATCAGGTCAAGAAATTTCCTTTCCCTATTATCTTTTGCCTTTTCCCTTTTGCCTTTTGCCGTTGCCAGTCAGTCGCTGCTTTTCTTGCCAAGCCACAAAGCAAATTCCCCACAAAAAACTCAAACTGACGAATAATCCTGAAGGATTACCAAGACTAAATAACAGCAAGACGAAAAAAAAACTACCAAGTTGAGCCGTTTGCTGGAGTAGGGAATTCAACCCAGCTTTGGCTTCTTGCTCCAAAGTCAGTTTGTTACGGCTTAACTTCATTCTAAAACCAACAAGGAAAATACCATTACCGATTGAAAACTGCTATATCGAAAATTTACTAAATTAAAAATTATTGAAATCTGCCCATAAACGACCAATTATGCGACCAGCAATCAGGATCCAGAGCAAAAAATTAGCGGCACCGATGATTAAGCTGGCATAAAATTGGACACCAATGGTACTATCTAGACAAACACTAAAATCTAAGAAGCTGTTGGAGAGAATTAACTGCCCGATTAAACTAGGAATGTAGAGGATTACAAGCAGAGCGATCGCATCCTGAAGGCTCAAGTATACACTTCTCCACATATCCCCTAGTAAAGCTTTACCAAGCTTATCCACAGAAGTCCATATATGTTGCATCAGATTTCTTGGAAGCACAAATGTGATCTGGCCGGTTTTGACACTAAGCCAGTATTCATTTCCACCGAACCGAGATCCGGATACTGATGTATGGTGGTTTGTTGAAGGTTGATCAAGGGCGAGGTACTTCACCCCCTTGAAAACTGCTAAAGGTTTGCACCTCCGTCGGCCCCGAGCAATCCCTCGCGGCCTAGGGTCGCACCTTAGGGTATGATTCCCTGTTGCGGTTCGGTGTAGGCTAGATTAATGTAGAAGCATCATTTCCCGGTAGTCTAGATGTCTACTAAACCCAAAATTCATCCGAGAACTACCCAAGTCAGTGACTGGTCAATTGAGCAGTTGCCCGGATTAAGTATTCACGATCAATCAAAACTCAAAGCATTGGGCATTACCACCACTAGGGAATTGCTCCAAAAGGCAAGCAGTGGCCAAGCTAAACAAGCGCTAGCTAACCAGTTAAAGGTTAAGACTCAGTACGTCAATAAATGGGTCGCCCTAGCCGATTTAGCTCGTATCCCTAGCATTGGCTGCCAATATTGTGGACTAGTGTTACATGCAGGAATATGCTCTTTAACCCAACTAGCTCAGACTCCCCCTCACCGCTTGCACCAAAATATTTTACGGCTACAGGTAGCAACCATGAAGCGCCGAGACCTTTGTCCTGGTGTTGATCAGGTGGCACGATGGACTAAACAAGCACGAGATTTAGCTATAGCAAAGGGAACAGGGAATAGGTAAAAGGGAACAGGGAACGAAAATTATCACAATTCATAATGGTACTCTATCATCATTGGTGATTTGTTGATTGTTAATTGTTATTTGGCATTTTCAATTTGCCATATTTAGGCACTCCTGCTTTATTCCTTAACCAACACTCCATTGAGGAAAATATCAGCAATGCCTTCTGCCATTTCTTGAATCTCTTTGGGGGAGGCATCTGAATCGAGGATGGTATTGTGGCTGAAACCAGCAACGGCAAACATGCCCAAGAACACCTGAGCCAAAATCTTGGGGTTCATAGGGCGATAAATGCCTCGCTCAATGGCGGTTTCAAAAAAGGCTTCAGCCACATCGGTCATTTTAATAATTACTTCTGACTGAATGCGATCGCGCAATTCTGGGTGGAATTGGGCTTCCATAAAGCATACTCGCATCAGATCCGCATTCTCACCCATACGCATCATTCGCCGCCGCATCATCTGTGCTACTGCTTTATAGCTGCCCATTTCACTGAGTTCTGTGAGCAAATCGGTGAGAATGTCTACCCAACCCTGGGTGGCGACTTCAATCAGGATGGCTTTTTTGTTTTCAAAATGACGAAATAGGGTACCTTCAGCGACCCCAGCAGTACTGGCTAACTCCCTGGTGGTTGTCCCGTTATAACCTCGACTGGCAAACAAACGTCGTGCTGCTTTCAGGATACGTTGCCTGGTCTCTGTCTCTGACTGAGTTGGCTGATTTATTATTCCCATGGGTGTCAAAATGAAACTTGTAGCGCTATTATCCAAATTGTCCAACACTTCACCCCATAATTGTCAAATTTGAGACAGAGTTGGCTTGAGCTTCTAGTAGTAGGTGATGGTAATCATGCCTTGATTGTGACCAAAAATTTGGGTTTCAAGCTGGCCTTTGGCCACGCTACTTGAGGTGCCCATAAACGGGCGATTTTTCCGGAATTTGTCAAGGCAAAGGTTTATAATACAATAATTGTGTAGAAAGCGCACAGGTAGGATTCGTCGGTACTACCTGATTCAATAACGACGTAAAGCGATGCTAGTACACGAGGCGCGAAAAACCTCGCCGGTGCGCTTTCCGTTCTCCGTAGGAGACGCTTCGCGAACGGCTAATTAAATTCGCCACGGGTCGCACCGCTAAAACGCATGGGTCTTAACGGATACCGAAAACCAGTAAAGTAGCAAATTCAAAATATATAACGTACCGTGGGGCACACGGGAACGAGGGAAGGGAGAAACAGTTATATTAGACACTCCTAGTACCTAGCGCTTAGGGAGATAAGCCCACTGGGATTAGTTAAGTTAGGCTTGATGCTTGGTTGCTGATTGAACGGGTATTTGGCTTGAATATTGCCTTTCAGGATAGCTAATTTTAAGGCGTGTCGTAGAACTAAGAATCCCCGTTCTTACTTCGGCGGGGAGTGTCAAACACTTGATGAAGAGACGCTAGCTTATTAGTTGTTAACCTCACGCCGCCTCTAGGCGGTACCACTACATCCCACCCTAGAAAGCGGTGGGCGTTGTGGGAGAGTTCTGTAAGTTCGTTACTGCCACCCTTGTATGACTAAACAGAATGGATTGGTCGTGTTTCTCCAGCGTGTTGCTGATCACTTAAGACCACTTCGGTGCTTATTCAAGACAGGATCTATCAAGTCCCTATCGATTTTATCTTATCTGGGGGCAGCAATCCTAATCTGGGGAACATTCTCGACTATTGCATTAGCCCGTACTGAAACCCCAGCATCACCCTCAACCTCAATCCAACCCTATCTAGACCGGGTGATCCAACGGGTAACTGAGTTTACCCTGGATAATGGCATGAAGTTCATTGTCCTGGAAAACCACGAAGCACCAGTAGTTTCTCTTCTTACCTATGCCGATGTAGGTGGTGTGGATGAACCGGATGGCAAAACCGGTGTGGCTCACTTCTTAGAACATTTAGCGTTTAAAGGTACCACCCGGATTGGTACTACCAACTATGAGGCAGAAAAAAGTCTGCTGGACAAGTTGGACGAATTGAAGAAACAAATTAAAGAGTATCAAGCCACTGGGAATGAGGCAGAGGTGGCTAAGTTACAGGAAGAGTTTGCCGAAGTCGAAGCTGAGGCGGCTAAGTATGTCCAGCAGAATGAGTTGGGTCAAATTATTGAGCAATCAGGAGGCGTGGGCTTGAATGCGGCAACGTCTACAGATTATACGGTGTACTTCTACAGCTTGCCATCGAACAAATTAGAGCTGTGGATGTCCCTAGAGTCGGAACGTTTCCTTGAGCCAGTATTTCGAGAATTTTATAAGGAACAAGAGGTAATCCTCGAAGAGCGTCGTCTGCGCACTGATAACTCTCCGATCGGTCAAATGATTGAGGCGTTCTTGGATACTGCCTATACCAAGCACCCTTATCGGCGTCCGGTGATTGGCTACAACAAAGACATTCGCAATCTCACTCGCCAAGATGTCCAGGAGTTTTTTGACACTTACTATAGTCCGAATAACTTAACTGTAGCTATTGCCGGAGATGTGGACCCAAAGCAGGTGAAACGCCTAGCTAAAGTCTACTTTGGACGCTACAACCATCAAAGCGAAATCCCTCAAGTCACTACGGTAGAACCACCACAGGCCGAAACCAAGGAAGTTACCTTGAAATTACCCTCCCAACCCTGGTATTTGGAAGGATACCATCGACCAGGGATTACCCATCCTGACCATGTGGTTTATGAAATTATGGGCAATTTGCTCAGTGATGGTCGAACCTCTCGCCTATATAAGTCTCTGGTAGAAGGGAAACAAGTAGCCCTATCGGCGGCAGGGTTTAGTGGCTTTCCTGGTGATAAATATCCTAATTTAATGTTGTTCTATGCCCTAACTGCACCAGGACACACGGTAGAAGAGGTGGCAAGTGCATTGGAAGAAGACATTGAAAAGCTCAAAACTGAACTAGTTTCACCCCAAGAATTGGAACGGGTAAAAACTCAGGCAAGGGCTAGCCTATTGCGATCGCTTGATTCCAATATGGGTATGGCCAGAAATTTGGCAACCTATGAGGTCCAAACCGGTGATTGGCGTAACTTGTTTAAGGAAATAGAAGATATAGAGAAAGTGAGTGCAGAAGACATTCAGCGGGTGGCTCAGGCAACCTTTCGACCAGAAAATCGCACGATTGGACGGATTTTACCAAGTCAGTAACTCAACGGTTCAAGGTTGATCTCATTTTAAAGTTGAAGGTTGATATCAGTTGAAGGTTGAAGGTTGAATGTTAGGAGGTTAAAGGTTGAAGGTTAAAGGTTGAATGTTGTTTTGTTGTTCATGCCCAGGGGTCTGATGTAGGGTAGGTGGTTTGGTTGAAGGGTAAAGGTTCTCATCGGCAACCTTCAACCTTGGCCTATTGGCCACGCGTGCGCGTTCAACCGGTTAACTTTCAACCTTCAACTGGTTAACCTTCAACTGGTTAACCTTGGCCTATTGGCCACGCGTGCGCGTTCAACCTCCAACTGGTTAACCTTGGCCTATTGGCCACGCGTGCGCGTTCAACCTTCAACCTTCTAACTTTCAACCTTCAACCTTCTAACCTTCAACCTTCTAACCTTCAACCTTCTAACCTTCAAGCTTCTAACCTTGGCCAAAAGGCCACGCGTGCGCGTTCAACTTGGTAACCAACAACTACTGATCCAATTACCCATCACGAATGACCAATGACCAATCTAAAATCGAAAAGCCAAAATCCCAAATACCTGAAATGGATCGGGCTACTAGTGGTGACAATGCTAGTGGTAGTGCTTGTTTCTCGTCTACCAGCAATAGCTGATACCCCACGCCATTACGATGAATTAGACTTTGACCCGTTACCAGCAATTCAGCTACCGGACTACACTCGGTATCAGTTAGATAATGGGATGGTGGTCTATTTGATGGAAGACCATGAATTGCCTTTGGTGAGTGGTACAGCAATGATTCGCACGGGGGATCGCCTTGAGCCTGCTGACAAAATTGGCTTAGCGACTATGGCGGGAGTTGTGATGCGTACTGGGGGTACCACTGAACACTCAGGCAATGATTTAAATGTGCTTTTAGAAGAAAAGGCAGCTTCGGTGGAAACTAGTATTGATACTAGTTCTGGCAGTGCAAGTTTTAGTGCTTTGAGCGAAGATTTGGACTTGGTCTTTGATTTGTTTGCTGAAGTTATTCAAAAGCCCGCCTTTGCTAAAGCTAAGCTGGCCCTAGCTAAACAGCAACTAGCGGGACAAATTGCGCGCCGCAATGATGATCCTGGTGATATTGCTTCTCGTGAATTTAGGAAACTGATCTACGGTGACACTAGCCCCTATGCCCGCACGATAGAGTATGAGCATCTAGACAATATCTCTCGTAATGATTTAATCAGTTTCTCTCAGAGGTATGTATATCCAGAAAATATGATACTGGGTATTGTGGGGGATTTTGACTCCGCAAAAATGCGATCGCTAATTGAGGAGAAATTTGGGAGTTGGAAATCTGCCTCTGCGCCAGCACAGCCAGAGGTGCCAGATGCATCCCAGGCTCAGTTAGGGGGTATATTTTTTGTGGATCAACCTCAACTGACCCAAAGTAATATTCAAATGGGACATATCGGGGGCAAACTCAATAGCCCTGACTACGCCGCCCTTTCTGTGTTAAATGAGGTGATGAATGGATTTGGGGGCAGACTATTTAACGAAGTGCGATCGCGTCAAGGTCTAGCTTACTCGGTCTACGGGGTTTGGAGTGTTCGCTATGACTATCCGGGTTTGTTTATTGCTGGGGGACAAACTCGCTCTGAAACCACGGTACCCTTTATTAAATCCGTTCTAGATGAAATCCAGAAACTTCGCACTAGTCCGATTAGCTCAGAAGAATTGGCTAAGGCAAAAGAAAGTGTTCTCAACTCCTTTGTGTTCAACTTCCAGAAGCCAGAGCAAACCCTATCTCGGCTGATGCGCTATGAATACTATGGCTACCCAGAGGATTTCATCTTCCGTTATCAAAAGGCAGTCACAGCTACTACCATTGAGGATGTACAGCGGGTTGCCGAACAGTATCTCAAACCTGAGCAGATTGTTACGGTAGTTGTGGGCAATGCTTCCCAAATCAAACCAGCCCTGACTAGCCTTTCCCAGGACATCACCGTCTTAGATATTACGATTCCAGAACCACAAAACAGCTAGTAGATTAATGGCAAATTGTTAATGGTTAATGGTTAATAAAGAAAAAATCGATTCACCATTTGCCACATACAATTTGCCCTTTGCTATTCTCAATGCGTATTCTATTCCTACATCCCAATTTCCCTGCCCAGTTTCGCCACATAGCAACTGCTTTAGCTAAAGATAACCGCAACCAGGTTGTGTTTGGTACCAGGCGCAAGGAAGGGCAACTCCCTGGAGTGCTCAAAGCTCTTTACAATCCCTCTAGGGAAGCACGTCCAGAAACTCACCACTATGTTAGACCCTTAGAAAATGCCGTACTTCAGGGTCAAGGCGTATATCGCTTAGCCAATCAGCTCAAGGCTAAGGGATTTGTTCCTGATGTGGTCTATGGTCATTCGGGTTGGGGACCAACGTTATTTATCAAAGACGCTTTCCCCCAAGCCAGATTACTGTGCTACTTCGAGTGGTTTTATCATGCCCATGGCACAGATGCTGATTTTGATCCATCCGAGCCCCTAAACGCTGACGATGAAGCCCGGATTCGGATGAAAAATGCCCCGATTCTGTTAGACCTAGCCAGTTGCGATCGCGGATTGTCTCCCACTTACTGGCAGCGCCAGCAATTTCCAGCGGACTTCCACAGCAGAATTACCGTGCGTCATGATGGGGTGGACACCGAGTTCTTTAAACCCAATCCAGGGGCAAAGTTAGTACTAAAACAGATAAACTTAGATTTGTCTGAGGTGGAAGAACTAGTCACTTATGTGGCACGGGGCATGGAACCTTATCGAGGTTTTCCCCAATTGATCGAAGCAATCGGTATCCTTCAGCAGCGACGTCCTAACTGTCATGCTGTGATTGTCGGGGAAAATCGGGTGGCTTATGGTAAAACCCTACCTGATGGTAAAACTTACAAAGACTTGATGTTAGAAAAAGTACCCCTTGACCTAGACAGAGTCCACTTTACTGGTTTACTTCCTTACTCAGAATACTTACAAGTTCTTCAAGCTTCCTCTGTTCATATTTATCTTACCCGTCCTTTTGTTCTGTCTTGGTCGATGCTAGAATCCCTTTCTACAGGTTGTTTGGTAGTAGCGTCTGATACTCCCCCAGTGACAGAGGTGATTGAAGATGGGATTAATGGTTTGTTAGTAGACTTTTTCTCGCCAGAGGAAATCGCCGATCGGGTTGAGGAAGCTCTCGACCATCCAGAACAGATGGCTGCTATTCGTGCTAAGGCCAGGGAAACTATTCAACAGGGTTATGATTTAAATCAGTTATTATCCCAGCATTTGCAGTGGATACGAGAAAGTCAGTTGAAAGTTGAAGGTTGAAGGTTCAAGGTTAAAGGTTAGAAGGTTTAAGGTTGAAGGTTGAAGGTTAGAAGGTTAAAGGTTAGAAGGTTAAAGGTTAGAAGGTTTAAGGTTAGAAGGTTTAATACAGTCAACGACCCAGCTTCTGCCGCACACGAGCTACAAACATATCGACTTCTGGTAACTTCAACTGGGTTGCTAACAAACCAAACACACCTAAGCCTGCTAATCCAGCTAAACTCAATTGCAGCAACTGCACCCAAATAATACTGGTTTCTAATACTTGCTCACACCCCCAACTGACTCCCCAACTTGCGGCACCAGCTACTACACTACTCACAGCTAAACCTAGAATTGGCAACATCCACTCTTGCCAAGGTAAGCCATTTAGCCTGCGGTTCAATAGCCATAACAGCACTACCATGGAAAAGGCATTCACACCAATGGTGGCAAATACAATACCGGGTGTGCCAAAGGCATCAATTAGAAAATAATCTAGTACAGCATTGAGAAGAATATTAATCACACTCAGACGAAAGGGTGTCTGTCCATCTCCTAAACCATAAAATACCCGCACTAGCACATCCCGTCCCAAGTAGACAAACATGCCCATCCCATAAGCCATGAGCACTGATGCTACTAACCGAGAGGCATTAGCATCAAAGGCTTGACGCTGATACACTACCTGCACGATGGGCATGGCTAAGGTCACCATCAATGCACTTAACGGTAACATTGTCAAGGCAGTGAGCAGAATTCCTTGGCGAATCCGTTGCTTGAGTTCTGGCCAATTTTCAGGAGCAGCTAGTCGGGAAAATACCGGCAGTAGAGGGACTAGAATGACATTAGAAATAATGCCTAGAGGGGTATTCACTAAAAGATTGGCATAGTTTAAGCTAGCAGCAGCGGCATCGGCTTGGGGCAGAAAGGAGGCAAAGAATAAGTCGGTGTAGACATTAATATGTAGCATACCAGAGGAAAAGGTGGCTGGAGCCATGACCTGCATCACGTCTTTGACTCCAGGGATGCCCCAGTTAAATCGTAGGCGTATTTTACCTAGGCCACTGCGCCACTGAGCGATTTGCTGCACTATCCATTGAAGAGTTGCTCCAGCAAGGGTACCCCCAGCTAAGACAATCCCACCGACCATGGCAAAATCGGGATTACTAATTTGTTTGCCCAACTGTAGGGCTAATATTCCTAAGCCAACAATGACGGTGATGCTGGAAAATAAAGGACTGACGGCGGGTAGCCAGTATTGATCGCTAGCATTGAGGGTACCAAAGCCAATACCAATTAATCCGGCTAGCACTGCCATGGGTGCCATAATCTGTAATTGCCGGATTGCGATCGCTCTTACTTCTAACCCTTCTGGGGTATCCTGAAACCCTGGTGCTAGAACATCAATTAAGAGCGGAGCAAATAGCACTAGAGCAATGGTTACCAGTAACAGGATGCACGCGACTAAGGTAGTTACTGTTTCCACCAGCCGTGGGGCTTCTGATTTATCTCGTTTAGCGAGAACACTAACTAAGGCGCTATGAAACGGTCCGTTAATGCCACCGAGGAGGATTAATAAAAAGCCGGGGATCACGTAAGCATAGCTGTAGGCGTTGATAACCGGACCAACTCCAAAGGCTGCTGCCATGGCTTGTTGGCGGACTAAGCCAAATACTTTACTAATAATGGTGGCTACTGCGACAATCCCGGCAATGCCAGCTAGGGAACGAGTGGTTTTCTGGTTTTCAGACACAAATCGTTAATAAAATTAATAGTTAACGTGCTTATTTTAAGGGATCCCTTGTTGTTGACCCTTGACAGTTGACGGTTGGTAGGGTGTAGCAGCTAGCTTGGTTTTATCTAAGTGCCTTTCAGGGTGTTATCACCCTAGTAAAAAGGTTTGTTATTTCTTTAGATTAAACCATGACTACAGAATTTTTTTATGCTAATTTACCCCTTTTAGAAAACTTCATCGATATTACTGACTCTCGTAATTTTGAATCGGTTCCCAGGGATTGGTATGTTGTGATTAGCGATATTATTGGTTCGACTCAAGCTATCGAATCAGGACGCTACAAAGAGGTTAACCTATTAGGAGCCTGCTCCATTGTCGCTGTTTTAAATATAGCAGGTAATTTAGACATTCCTTTTGTGTTTGGGGGAGATGGAGCAACTCTGTTGATTCCTCCTTCTCTGTTTGCCCCTGCTCGGGAAGCGTTGTTAGCCACTAGTCAGCTAGCCAGGGAAGAATTTGGGATGGAATTGCGGGTGGGTGCAGTACCTATGTCTGATGTCAGAGTAAATGATTATGATGTTAAATTAGCGAAGCTCAAGGTATCTGAAAATTATTATCAGGCTATATTTACTGGAGATGGTTTGAGTTATGCTACTGAATTGATTAAACATCCAAATACGAGTAACCTCTACCTTTACCAAAACCCTACTGATAATGCTAAAGCTGATTTTTCTAATTTAGAGTGTCGCTGGCAAGACATTCCAAGTAAATATGGTGAAACGATCAGCTTGATTGTGAAAGCAACGTCTAATCAAGGAGATTTAGCTAATTTAACTTATCGAAAAATTATTGAAAAAATTGACACTATATATGGAAGTGAAGAGCTTTTAAATCCAGTTGATAAAAACTATTTAAATCTAGGGTTTAGTTATCATAAATTAAGTGCTGAAACTCGGCTGTGCGCCCAGTCGAGTAAGCTAAGCCATAGGATGCTCTATTTTTTAAAAATCTGGTTTGAGAATTTCTTGGGCTGGTTGTTGATGAGGTTGAAAGTGAAATTTCCAGATGGAGACTGGGGAGCCTATAAACGAAATGCGATCGCAGCAACGGATTACAGAAAGTTTGATGATATGTTACGCATGGTGATTGCTGGCAATGAAGCACAACGAAAACAATTAACAGACTATTTAGAAAAGAATTATAAACAAGGTAAATTAGTGTATGGTCTGCATATTTCAGACCGAGCACTGATGACCTGTCTGGTATTTGAGCGCCATGGACGCCAAGTACATTTTGTGGATGGTGCAGACGGAGGCTACGCGGTAGCTGCCAAGGATATGAAGGATAGACTTAAGGAGAATGCTACTGATAGCAAATCCGCTTTTAGAACACCCGTTAATCCAGATGACTAGCCATCAATACAAGTTAGGATAAATCAGATAAATCAGACTAGCATAAGGCAATAGCTATAGCGCTGCGCTAGTTCCCTACTCCCTACTCCCTACTCCCTACTCCCTGTTCCCTGTTCCCTGTTCCCTGTTCCCTGTTCCCTTTGCTATAGCGAATAATTACACTGGCTTAATAGTAATGTCTTGATAGTCGGGATGTCTAAGAATAAAGCATTTTGCGCCAATAGTGATTTGGGCAATCTGGGATGAAAGCTTACATAATCCATCCCTGACTTCTGAATTTGGACAGTGAATGATTAAGCTGTCAGTAGCAGTAACCCACTCTAGCTTACAGAGTTGAGTTAGAGGAATTTCTGTCTTAATTTGGCTTAGTCCTTGACTCAGTTGTTTAAATTTATGTAGCCATTGGGACTCTTGCAAGTTTTTCTCTAGCTTGCTTTTCAATGGGTCTTCTTCTTGATTAGTCATGATATAGCGTTTCTCATAGCGATTTTGCTGTTTGGGTGGTGCGTTGCGGGGTGGGCTATTCCAAAGCTGGCAAAGCGGTAAATTGCTTATAAGCTGTTTCGAGATTATCTTTGTATAATCCCTGCTGCTTATAAGAATTATAAGCAGCAGGGATTTGGGAATAGTTGGCAAGCACTTGTTCTTGAGTCAGAGACTTTTCTTTCCAAGTTAACGCTAATTGTTCCAGTTGCTCTAAGTAAGTATGTAAGGTGTCCCCAAGGAGTTTTAGATGGCATGATTGATAGTTAGCTTCCTAAATTCATCATTTGTTAACGCACTACTGCTCCTGATCCAACCAAACCGCTAAATCCGTTGCTGTCTTAAAATCCAACAACGCTTCACTCAATTCCTCCAATCGAGTAATCGATAATCCCTCAATCCGCTGTTGGAGCACAGGGTCAAGTAAACCTAACCTCAGGGTTAGCAAACGCATCACAATTAATACCGCTTCCTCCTGCTTGCCGCGCTGGCGTCCCTTTTGGATAATATCTTGATAGGTAACTGATTCTTCCATAACTTCCTCCCTCAACAATCGACGGACTAAATCTTTCTCAAACCGCAAACCAGCCAGTACATCCACACAGGCCGCTAGGGTTCGGAGTTGACCTTGTTCTTCAATTCTATCGACTTCAGCAACCACTTGCTCTAACAATAGATTAGGCCGATTACTCCTAGCTAAAGTGGCCAAGGGTAACAGAGCCCGATTGGCCAACAGTGGTTGAGGGTCTTGCTCCCACAGACGAATAATTCTATAACGATGCCAGGTATTAATATCCCTAAATTCGTTATTGAATACCATCTGTGAGGTCGTAGACTTTAGAAAAATAACCACCTGCTCAATCGGACATCGGTACTTTCGTTGTAATCTGACCCAATAGTCCAACATCCGAAATGGTAATGGTGGCTCGGATGGGGGTAAGGTTTGAAATTCTAGGTGCAGAATTTGGTTAGTACTTTGGAGTAAACTCAGAGCATCAGCTTGAATTGGTTCAGCACTTAATTCGGTGTCTTGATGCAGTCGCTCATGGGGGAAACCCCCAAGACCGCGCTGCATCGCTTTTAAGTACCTGAATATCCCGAGGTTCTTCACCCAATAGCCAATGAAAAAACTCCGATGGGTATTCTTCGGCTAAGTATTTACAAATATTGTCGTACGCCAAGGCAAATTGTTTAAATTTAAGACTATTTCAGATACTGTAGTGAATCTGAGCTAAAAAAGTTATCGCACCCGGATCTTGTTTATTGATTCAAGTTATGATATACGAGCACTCATGATTTAGATAATATCTAAAAAAGACCTGATATAATCAGGTCTTATCAAAATTATTTCTGTAAACTTAAGAGCACCATTAACCCGTTCACCCACACCCGAAAACTTATTATCCCCTAACCAAATCCTCAATTGCCTCTAGATTAGTCGGTAAGCCAGCGGTCAACACCTCTGCTCCTGTCTCGGTAATCAACACATCATCTTCAATCCGAATCCCCCGCACATCATCAAATTCTGCCAATCTATCCCAGTCCACCACATCTTTGTAGGTTGACCGTCGCTCCGGGTCATTCAAAATCCCTGGAACTTGATAAAATCCTGGTTCAATTGTCACCAACATTCCTGGTTCCAACAGTCGGTCTAGTCGCAGGAAGCCCAAGCCAAAGCGATCGCTTCTTTCCCGTCCTGGTGCATAGCCTGCCAAATCCCCTAAATCTTCCATATCATGGACATCTAATCCGAGCAAATGACCAACACCATGGGGAAAGAACAAAGCATGGGCATCCATTGCTACTAAATCCGAGATGTCTCCTCGCAGAATCCCCAAATCTATCAATCCCTCAGCCATCACCCCTGCTGCTGTCATATGAATCTCTCGATATTCCACCCCAGGGTAAAGATTCTTGATACAGAAATCATGGGCTTCTTTGACCACATTATATATATCCCGCTGAGTAGGGGAAAATTTACCACTCACCGGCCAAGTACGGGTAATATCCGCCGCCCAACCCATAGGGGTTTCTGCTCCTACATCTGCCAGCAGTAACTCTCCAGGTTGCAGGGAATGGTGATACTCACCATTATGGAGCACTTCCCCATGAACCGTAACAATACTTGTGTAAGCACGGGTCATATTATTGGCAATAATTACCCCTTCCATCGCCCCCCGCACGTCCGCTTCCCGTTTAGCCTTGGGAGTAGCTGCCATTCCCGCTTTATGAGCAGCCATCGAAACTTCAGCGGCTTGGCGCAATTCCGATAATGCCCCCTCGTCATGGTATAACCGTAGGGATATAATGGCTTTCGCTAAATCCAAGTCAATCCCTTCTGGAGCATCAGCGGGTCCGACAGGACGACTTAATACTCCCTGTTGTTGGCTGTAAGTAGTGGGATTTTGAACAGCAATGGTTGCTGCTCCCTGAGAATGGGAACGCAATTCTGAAAGGGAAAAAACCCGATCAGCCCCAATCATCTCAGAAATTTCCTCAGGTGAAGGGGTTTCTCCGTGCCACAACGCACTTCCAGGGGCTGGCTTATCCATGAATAAATCCAGTTTGCCATCATTGAGGCAAATGACCGCATTAGTTAGGGGTAAACCAGCAAAATACAAGAAGTGACTGCTAGCCCGAAAAGGGAACGAATTGGCTCGAAAATTCCGAGGACTAGGATGTCCAGACCAGAGCATTACTGGAAAATCTACCAGCTGAGCCAGTTTTTGACGCCGTTGCTGTAGTCTAGTGGCTAGAGAGCCGTCATGGTTGTTAATCATCGGATTTATTATAATTTATTTGTTGAACCTTCACCGTTGAATATTTATAGCGTAAATTCCACAGGTCTTGTGGAATTTGTTCAAAATTATCCCCAGGGGCGACCTGAGATTAAACTCTCCCCAGTGATTGGGTTTCGGAGGAGCAATGGTAATCTTTTTGGTCTAACCAACATCCAACTGTGGAAAATGAACCTGAACAAATTAGCATAACAGATTAACACAACAGATTAATCCGAACCCATCATCTCAAATGCTCTGGGTAAAACTGATAGAAGTTATATAGCAATTCTGTTTCCCATGAGGTACAAAGAGATCCCCCTAAATCCCCCTTAAAAAGGGGGACTTTGAGCTTGATAATTGTACCTCATACATCCAATAAACGCTATAAGACTCATTAGCTGAACAGGATTTTTTACCACTCCCCATGCTCTTCACCCTACTCCCTACTCCCTACTCCCTGCTCCCTATTCCCTAACACCCAGAAAAACTTCACCCAATTTATAATTGCTATAGTAAATAGTTGAAATCTTAAACACAGAAATATGGTTATCACTCAACTGTTTAATATTGCCAATATCTTCGTTTTGCCCTTTTGGCTCCTGATGATTTTATTGCCAAATTGGGGCATTAACAAGCGAGTAATGGAATCCTATCTTCCCTTCGTCGCTCTAGCAGGTTTGTATATTTACCTATTTATTAATAGCATTACACCAGAATCCGCCCAAGCCTTATCCAATCCTCAGTTAGCCGATATTGCCCACTTCTTTAGTGACGAAACCGTTGCTGCTACTGGCTGGATACACTTCCTAGTTTTGGACTTGTTTGTAGGGCGTTGGATTTATTGGCAAGGGCAACAGGCTGGTATTTGGACTATTCACTCCCTAGTGCTGTGCTTATTTGCCGGACCAATCGGACTCCTTTCTCATATTATCACCGCTTGGGTTACCAAAAAATCTACATCAGATACTCCCTTAGACCCTGAAACTACCAGTCCATCACAAACATAATCAGCAGGTTTGGATGTCGGTTGTAAACATAGGTATTGCTTAAAAAGGCAAGAGGCAAGAGGCAATAGGCAATAGGCAATAGGCATTCATGCAAAAGAAACCCAGGCGTAACCCTTCCTGAGAGAGGCTACGCCTGGGTAAAGTTTTATTTTCCAATAACAAAAGACCATACAAGTTTATATCTCGTACAGGAAACCCTATGGGTGCATCTCAGTTTTGCAAAAATACCAAAATCATGATATCATGATATTATTAATGATAAATAGTTTCTAATAATTACTAAAACTCATGAACTTGAGTCCGGAAGAAAAGCAAGAGCTAAAAGAAC
>NZ_JAAHHM010000091.1:0-28208 GCF_010692445.1 Moorena sp. SIO3E8
TATCCGTTCCCACTGGTCATCACGCAAAGCATAGCGGCGTATCATGATAGCACAGCTCCTGATTGACTAAACTCTCTACAGCTACCGATTCTAAACTAAATTGATACCTATTTGATGACACGCCCTAGGCTTTTGGCTGACTGCTGATCACTAAAAGCTGATCACTCAAGGTATATCTTAAGTATATCTTAAGATATTTTTAGCGATCGCAGGCAATCTTTCTCTAGGATCTCCCATACCTGTTTAGGCGTTAGGGTAGATATCTACGGTATCTAGACTGCTATTCCTTTCGTTCTACCACTACTTTCAATCGAGCCGCCAATGCCCCGATCGCTCCCAGGGCGAGTAACCAAGGAGCCAAGAAAATAGCAGTAACTCCTCCTAATACTCCAAAAGTTAGCGGAATCTCCAACAAAATCCGCTCCTGGTCATTTTTGATGATAATTCGGCGAATATTACCCTGATCAATTAGGTCTTTAACTTTGTCAATCAGGTCATTACCACTAATACTGAATTCTTCGACACTGACCTTTGGCTGAACATCTGGCTCTACAGAATTGGAGTGATTGTTAATTTGTTGATCAGTTGGTTCATTCATGGTAATCTACTTAGGCACCGACTTGGTCATTATGGTGATTACTTTTCTACATTAACTCAAAAATAATTGTTAATGTTGATACAAAATGCTTAAGGACTGGTGGTAAGGGATTTTGGGTTTTATAATAAATAGTCGAGATGTTCGTTCTAGAAATTGTGTAACACCGCTGTGACTAAAACACCCCTACCCCTTAGTATCGGTGACCATAGGGATCACCAGACCCAACAACCGGACGCTTTGGGACGTTTTGGGAAATTTGGTGGCAAGTATGTTCCAGAAACCCTGATGCCTGCTCTAAGTGAACTAGAGCAGTCTTTTGAACAATACCGTAATGACCCGGATTTCCAACAGGAACTACAACAACTGCTGCGAGACTATGTAGGACGTCCTAGTCCTCTCTATTTTGCTGAACGTCTGAGTAACTACTATACCAAATCTGATGGTAGTGGACCACGGATTTATTTAAAACGGGAAGATTTAAATCACACCGGTGCTCACAAAATTAATAACGCTCTCGCTCAGGTATTGCTAGCCCAGCGCATGGGTAAGCGGCGCATCATTGCTGAAACGGGAGCGGGTCAGCATGGTGTGGCTACCGCAACAGTATGTGCTCGATTTGGTCTACAATGCGTCATTTATATGGGCGTTGAGGACATGGAACGGCAATCCCTGAATGTGTTTCGGATGCGGCTACTGGGAGCAACGGTGCAACCAGTATCGGCAGGGACGGGTACTCTCAAGGATGCCACCTCGGAAGCGATTCGAGACTGGGTGACAAATGTCGAAACTACTCACTATATCCTCGGGTCAGTGGCAGGTCCTCATCCTTACCCAAGGATGGTACGGGATTTCCATGCTGTGATTGGGCAAGAAACTCGCGCTCAATGCTTAGAAAAGTGGGGAGGTTTGCCAGATATTTTGTTAGCTTGTGTAGGCGGTGGCTCCAATGCCATGGGCCTGTTCCATGAGTTTGTTAATGAACCCTCTGTGCGGTTGATTGGCGTGGAAGCAGCAGGCGCTGGTGTGGATTCTGCTAAACATGCGGCTACCCTAACTAAGGGAAGACCAGGAGTGTTGCACGGGGCAATGAGTTATTTGCTCCAAAATCACGATGGTCAGGTCCTCGAAGCTCACTCTATTAGTGCTGGCTTGGACTATCCTGGTGTTGGTCCAGAGCATAGCTATTTGAAGGATAGCAGTCGGGCAGAGTATTATAGTGTTACAGACAAAGAAGCGGTGGCTGCGTTTCAACGCTTGTCTCAGCTGGAGGGAATTATACCGGCACTGGAAACATCTCATGCGATCGCATATCTCGAAACTCTGTGTCCCCAACTCAGTGGTAATCCCCAGCTCGTGATTAACTGTTCCGGTCGGGGTGATAAGGATGTGCAAACTGTTGCTAAATTTATGTCAGCTCAGACCTCGAAAGATTAAAAAAATAAAAAATAATTAGGACATGTGGAATGTCAAGGGTAAATTGTAAACTACGATACAGTAATTCCTATAAATTAGAGCCCAGATTTTAGCCAGCCTGCTCATGCCAACACCATTGCTCAAGATTAGTTTGGGAATGCTGATCTTTACTGTGGAATTAACCCAAGTTTTTATCAAGGGTCGTTAACTATAGTAACCACTGTGATTTAGTTGCTAGTTATGGTGCTATAACATCACTTTAAAGGGATAACTAACACTACTAACTAACACTACTAACTAACACTACTAACTAACACTACCGGTAGTGGTTAGTCTCAGTGGTTACTGTCATCTTCACGAATAACTATGCCGTAGACTTTCTGATCATGGGAACAGAAACGGTACCCCATAGGAGCATCGAATAAACCAAATTCTGGGAGTTATCCCTAACAATACTATCCCATCAAAAATTATCCCATCAAAACTATCGCATCAAACACTATCCCATCCAACAAGCTTCTAGAAACAACAACCCATAACCTTTGAAACAATGACCAACACAACTGTAATCGAAGAATTGAAGGATTTTCAAGTTTGCGATCGCGATTTACCCGAATCTATATGTCAACAGTATCTAACCGCAGATTCCCTCGCCGTGGATACGGAAACCATGGGACTGATTTACCAACGCGATCGCTTATGTCTTGTACAGCTGTGTGATCCACGAGGACGAGTCACCTTTGTCCGCATTGACAAAGGACAAACCGAAGCACCCCGATTAAAACAGTTGTTAGAAGCGACTAATGTGCTCAAAGTCTTTCACTTTGCTCGGTTTGATGTCGCTATGCTTAGGCAAAATCTCGGTATTGAAGTCAATCCTGTATTCTGCACCAAGATTGCTAGTAAATTAGCCCGCACCTATACTAGTAGCCATGGTCTCAAAGAATTGGTCAAAGAGCTAGAACGGATAGATTTGGATAAAAGTGCTCAGAGTTCTGACTGGGGTAATGTTGCTAACCTCTCCGATCAGCAGTTGGAATACGCTGCTAATGATGTACGCTACTTGTTAAATGTGCGGCAAAAACTGATCAATATGCTGGAACGGGAAGACCGTTGGGAACTAGCTCAACAGTGCTTTGAGGCGTTACCAACTATGGTATCTCTCGATTTGTTGCACTATCGAGATGTATTTGAACATTGAACAATCGGCGTTGGTGAATCTTCTTTTGAATAGGAGTAGAGTGGGCATCCTGCCCGCCCGAAAAGATCCGGTGCGCTTACAGTCGTCGAATTAAATTCGCCACGGGTCGCACCGCCAGGAACGGGCAAGATGCCCATTCCACAAAAGTCTTAAAATCATTCCATTATTAAGCAACGCCGATATTAAAACAGTGATTAGTCGCTGAATATTGGTGGGTTACGGTGGACAGCTCTGTGAAAAGGTGAGCTTTTCTCTTGGTGCGCGTTCATGCTTGTCGGGAAACCCGACCGGGGTCGCACCGCTAAAGTACTCACCGCCTAATCCACCCTAAGCGGCTGATTTAAGCAAAGTTTAACAAACAGTTTCCAAGCTCCTTGATCCAACTTAAACTAGTAGAGGGGGGTCTCACCCATAGCCCCTCCAGCAGATACCAGTGAAACGTATGTTTAGTTGGAAACGTGCCCAAATCCTCTTGTGTTTGGGCGCTTTTTTGATATCAGTACTGATTAGTCTATTAACCATCGCACCTAGTCAAGCACAATCTCAGGCATCTAAAACCTTGCCTCCATTGGAGATTACCAAAGGATGGCACTATCTCTGGGGTGATGTTTCTATCAATAACCTCCGGAATGCCAAGCTTTGTACTAAGGTCGAGATTGCCAAGAGCGACCCTTGCTGGCAACCATTTACATTTCCAGAAAGACTATGGAAGTCACAGCAAGATCAACAGCAAAACAATGTTTGGTTAGGGGTTAGGTTACCAGAGGGTAAATGGCAATCTCCCACTCTTTATCTCGGAGCAGTTCCGAATATACTAGAAGCTTATTTAGATCAGCAACTGATTTATACCCGATTATCCCCCAACTCATTGCCTCCAGCTAATGGTGACGGGTATCAATGGCCAATTGTTCCTCTTGATTCAAATTTTTCCGGCAAATCATTGTTCATTAATGTTTATGTCGGGACTGATCAGTCTATTTACATCGGATTTTTCGACCGGATAGTTATTGGTTCTAAATTTAACGTAATTCGGTGTTTGTTCAAAGACGAAATCAGCACCGTTTTAGGATGTATTTTTATTTTAATTGGGCTGTGGTTTAGTTTAACCTGTTTATTCAGGTCTCAAGATAAAGGATTAATTCTAGCCTTTGGATTATTAGCCATAGCTAGTGGCGTTTACAACCTTAGCCAATCAACCATTATTCCCTTATTATTTAAGGATTCCCTGAATTGGGAGCATACTCGATATACGGCTTTTTGTTTTCTGCCTATTCTCACCCTTATTGGTTTTGAACAAATATTTGGCTCAGGCTATTTTTCCATTATCCAGCGGTTATGGCAAATTCACCTAATTTATTCCGTAATTTCTTTAGGATTAATTGTTATCTACAACAGTTCCTGGTTGTATGACATATATATTGATCACTACCTGATCCTGACTAGTACAATAATTTTATTGCTCCATGCTATTCCTATAGCTATCACTCAGAAAAACTATTATGCGAAACTATTTATTTCAGGATTATCTATCCTGGTTTTAGGAGGAATGCATGATAGTTTAGTTTATCGCTTTGAACTGGAAAATTGGTATCAGCGATTCTATCCTTGGGGAATGTTGCTGTTTATCTTATCCTTAGGATTAATTTTAGAACGACGATTTGCTGAAACCAGGCGACTGCTACAGGAATATAACCAGAAGCTAGAAACTAAGAACGCTGCTCTTCAGGAAATGGATCAGCTCAAAAATGAATTCTTAGCCAACACATCTCATGAACTTAAAACGCCTCTGAATGGTATTATTGGCATTGCTGAATCCTTGATTGATGGAGCAACAGGTGAGTTATCCCATTCAACAGCATCGAATCTTTCTCTGATTGTATCTAGTGGCAAACGGTTAACTCAGCTTGTTAACGATTTACTAGATTTTTCTGCCCTCAAGCATAAACAAATTAACCTTAAAATAAAGCCAGTGGGGATGCGAGAAATAACAGAAGTTGTTTTATTGCTATCTCGTCCCCTTGTGGCTAATAAAAATATACAATTGATTAATCAAGTTTCCTCATCTATTCCCCCTGTGGATGCTGATGAAAACCGACTCCAACAGATTCTCTATAATTTAGTGGGTAATGCCATTAAATTTACTGAACGTGGTATGATTAAAGTATCAGCAGAGGTGGTAACGTCTTATATTAAAATTACCGTTTCTGATACAGGGATTGGTATCCCACCTGATAAATTAGACCGAATTTTTGAAGCTTTTGAACAAGGAGATGGCTCCATTAATAGGAAATATGGAGGAGTGGGGTTAGGTTTAGCCGTTACTAAAAAACTGGTGCAGCTCCACGGCGGAGATATTGATGTGGAGTCTACCCCAAACCTTGGCTCACGGTTTAGTTTCACCCTACCGATATCAACAGGTAAAGTAGAGAGGAAACAGCGAGAGGAAGTTTCCAAGGTTCAGAATTATTTGGCAATGGCAAGTGACTCTGAGCACCTGATATCTGAGCACCTGATGTCTGATCACCTGATGTCTGATCACCTGATGTCTGATCACCTGATGTCTGATCAGACCTTATCACCACCAACTATGAAAGCATTGAAAATCTTGATTGTAGATGATGAACCAGTAAATATTCAGGTTTTGGTCAACCATCTTTATCTGCAAAACTATAAGATTACTAAAGCAGTTAATGGCGAAGATGCATTCACAAAAATTACCCAAGGATACAAACCAGACTTGATTTTACTGGATATTATGATGCCGAAAATGACCGGCTATGAGTTCTGTAAAAAAATCCGTGAGAAATATCTACCGAATGAACTCCCCGTAGTCTTGTTAACCGCTAAAAATCAGATCTCAGATTTGGTAGCAGGATTTGCAGCAGGAGCGAATGATTATTTAACTAAGCCCATATCCAAAAATGAATTGCTAGCACGAATTAAGACCCATCTTCAGTTAGCCAAAATTAATGTAGCTTATGGACGCTTTGTGCCTCGGGAGTTTCTGCAATTTTTAGAAAGGGACAGTATTATTGATGTCCAATTAGGAGACAATGTCCAAAAAGAGATGACAGTACTTTTTTCTGATATTCGCTCCTTTACTAGTTTATCAGAGAAGATGTCACCGCAAGACAATTTTAATTTTATCAATGACTATTTAAGTCGAGTCAGTCCAGTGATTCGTAATTATAACGGCTTCATTGATAAATATATTGGTGATGCCGTGATGGCGTTGTTTCCCGAAAAGGCTGATCATGCCCTAAAGGCAGCCATTGAGATGCAAAAGCAAGTTTATAGTTATAACTCCCATCGGAACAATAGTGGTTATGAACCGATTGCGAGTGGTATTGGTTTGCACAAGGGGAGTTTAATTTTAGGAACAGTGGGGGAATCTCAACGGATGGATACAACCGTGATTGCTGATACTGTAAATTTGGCATCCCGTTTGGAAAGTTTAACCAAGATTTATGGAGCAGAGATTTTGATTAGTAAACCAACCTTGACTGATCTGGATAATCGAGAAAGTTATCATTATCGGTGTCTAGGGCGAGTTAAGGTCAAGGGTAAAAGTCAACCAGTGGAAATCTTTGAAGTGTATGATGCTAATCCCGAGCATTTGATTGCTTTCAAGTCCGACACAAATCCTCGGTTTGAGGAAGCAGTTGCCTATTATGTAGAAAAAAAGTTTGCTCAGGCGCAACGGATTTTTGAGGAACTTTTAGAGAGTAATCACCAAGACCGGGTGGTTGAACTTTATATTGAACGGTGTGTTAAAGCCCAGCGCTTTGGGGTGTCGGAATTGGATATTGTGATTACTTGAATTGGTTATTAAGGGAATAGGGAACAGGGAGTAGGGAGTAGGGAGTAGTAGACGTAGGGTGGGCAGTGCAGCAGACAGATTGATGTGCTTACCATCGGCTTGCTCGGCACTGCCCACCAAGGATTAACCACAATAGATGTAGGGTGGGCAGTGCAGCAGACAGAGTGATGTGCTTACCATCGGCTGGCTCGGCACTGCCCACCAAGGATTAACCACAATAGATGTAGGGTGGGCAGTGCATCAGACAGATTGATGTGCTTACCATCGTCTGGCTCGGCACTGCCCACCAAGGATTAACCACAATAGATGTAGGGTGGGCAGTGCAGCAGACAGAGTGATGTGCTTACCATCGGCTGGCTCGGCACTGCCCACCAAGGATTAACCACAATAGATGTAGGGTGGGCAGTGCATCAGACAGATTGATGTGCTTACCATCGTCTGGCTCGGCACTGCCCACCAAGGATTAATCTAACCCAAAAAAAGTAGCCGCAGAAATACCTTCCACGGCTAGCAATTGTTACTTATGTCTTAACTTTGTAAACCTAATCAAACATAATCCGATCACACCGTAAGCTAATGCGCTACCTCACAGGCTAGAAGCCTGTGCCACACATGCTACACGAACAGATCTGATGCTTTTGCCAGGGGGCAAAGCCCCCTGAAATTTAAGCCCTTAACCCAGCATTAAATACTTTGTCATTACCGTGATGAATTCGCCAGGAATCTCAGTCGGCTGAAGGGGGCTCCACTCGTCAACTTGGGCGTAACCCCGTGCATAAAGGGTATGGATGGTGTTGTTTATTGCCCGGCGGGAGCCCTGTCTTGATGCAGTCGCTCATGGGGGAAACCCCCAAGACCGCGCTGCATCGCTTCAAAATGTGCTTAATGGGGTATTTTTTTGGAGACCGTTCCTGAGGAGTATTACTAGGAGTGATATCCTCAGGATTGTTTTCTGGGTTAGGGCGGAAGTTGTCAGACATAGTAAAAAAAACGTTTTAAGGCTTATAGCCATAATCATAACGATTATTACTTGTTTTGTCAAGGGATTTTAGGATTTTTTTCGAGAGGGGTAATTGGAAGAAAATGTACGGATTAAGGAATGCGATCGCTTTTAGCGTAAGCTTTGCTTAATCGCGTTTTTGTAACCTATATTTCAGATCATCACGTTGTTTTATATTGCATAAAGGCGGGATATTATTAATAGTTTATGGAATGGTTATTTTCTATAGAATGGGTATCTTTTGGTGGCATAGGTATCTTGTGTGGAATGGGCATCTTACCCGTTCCTGGCGGTGCGCACCAAAGCGCGAATTTAATTATTAATGGCTCAAGGGCACCTTATTGTTACTGTAATTCTTATTTATGCAAACAGCCGTAAATTAACTTAACTTAATTTTTCTTAAATAAAACTGTCAAGCCTAAGTTAAATTAGATATTATATAAATATGTTGGTAATCTATCAAACACGGTGTGCCACACCGGAAGTAGGATTAGATATCTAAACACTGGCGGAGATTTGACCTCTACTGTGGTTGGTGTAAACCTGTCATAGCAAGTCGAATCCGTGAGCCAAGAATCCCCCTTGAGAGCGGGGAGTATCAAAGTACGATTGCAGTACTGGATTTAACGTGTCAATCATATGACAGGAGTGCGACTTCAATGTTTTCTCTAGGTTCAACAACTAAAGTCGGGGACTTTCGAGTCGATACTGATTACTTAGTTACCGATGTAAATGGCGATGGTCAGTCTGATCTAGTCGAGCTTTGGAATGATACAGATAGTTTCTTTGCTGCTACTTGGATTAGTAATGGTCAGGGTGGATTTACGCTCGGCGGTAATACCAGAGTCGGGGACTTTCGAGTCGATACTAATTACTTAGTCACCGATGTAAATGGCGATGGGGAGTCTGATCTAGTCGAGCTTTGGAATGATACAGATAGTTTCTTTGCGGCGACTTGGATTAGTGATGGTCAGGGTGATTTTGACTTAGGGGGTAATACCAGAGTCGGGGACTTTCGAGTCGATACTAATTACTTAGTTACCGATGTAAATGGCGATGGTGAGTCTGATCTAGTCGAGCTTTGGAATGATACAGATAGCTTCTTTGCGGCGACTTGGATTAGTGATGGTAACGGTGAATTTGACTTAGGGGGTAATACCAGAGTCGGGGATTTTCGCTCCGATACTAATTACTTAGTTACCGATGTCAATGGCGATAATGACTCTGATCTAGTCGAGCTTTGGAATGATACAGATAGTTTCTTTGCGGCGACTTGGATTAGTGATGGTAACGGTGAATTTGACTTAGGGGGTAATACCAGAGTAGGGGACTTTCGAGTCGATACTAATTACTTAGTCACCGATGTAAATGGCGATGGTGAGTCTGATCTAGTCGAGCTTTGGAATGATACAGATAGTTTCTTTGCTGCGACTTGGATTAGTGATGGTCAGGGTGAATTTGATTTCGGCGGTAATACCAGAGTCGGGGACTTTCGAGTCGATACTAATTACTTAGTTACCGATGTAAATGGCGATGGTGAGTCTGATCTAGTCGAGCTTTGGAATGATACAGATAGTTTCTTTGCGGCGACTTGGATTAGTGATGGTCTGGGTGGATTTAGCCTCGGCAGTAATACACAAGTAGGGGACTTTCGAGTCGATACTGATTACTTAGTTACCGATGTAAATGGTGATGCTCAGTCTGATCTAGTTGAACTTTGGAATAATACAGATAACTTCTTTGCTACTACTTGGTTAAGCATTGCTTAAACATTAACGTAGTAAGCTAAGGTAGGGTGGCCAGTGGTTGAGACAAATCAGATCACCAAGCCAATCAAATTACTAGACACTGCCCACCAAGGATTAATCCCAATAGAACAAATCTAGGATTAGCAAACAACCTTTACTATAAGCATTCAGCTAATGCGCTACGCGCACGCTACGCGAACAGCATTCAGCTATCAGCTCATTAACGGGAGGTAGTCAAAAAGCTGCGGGATGCTGCTAAGGCTTCTTGATAATTCCTGCTCGTTTTACTAATCCGACCCCCTGGAGTTCTCTCGCCTGCTAGCTGATAGCTGATAGCTGATAGCTGATCTTATAACTAATACTTAAAAAACAAACGATAAAACTAAATACTACTCCCTACTCCCTGCTCCCTACTCCCTACCCTAATGCTATAATACTAAAAAGCCAAAGGAGTAAAAGAGGCGACAGCGATGACTAAATTAGAAATTGGTCAGGAAAACGTACCGCCGGATGAAGAAGAAGCTACTCGTGAAATTGCCCAAATCAGTGAACGACTTATTGACAAACATCCTCCTGTAAAACGGGGAGAACATCCCAAAGCTCATGGTTGTGTTAGAGGAGAATTTATCATTGACCCTAACCTCCCTAACGATGACAAGATTAGAGTAGGTATTTTTAAAGAACCAGGCAAGCGTTTCCCCGCTTGTATTCGTTTCTCAAATTTCAGTGAGCAGAAGGATACCAAAGGTGATGCCCATGGTATGGCGGTTAAACTGATGGGTGTACCAGGAGACAAAGTCTTGGAAGATGAAAAATATGAAGAAACCCAAGATTTTTTGCTAATAGACCACCCGCTTTTCGTAGTTCGCAATGCCAAAGACTACATTGAGTTTTTTGCAGAAATTGAACGTTCCGGAAGCCGGAACCCCTTAAAGTTTTTTATAAATGGACTTAATCCATTTAAATGGCGCTGGCGTGAGATCCAGATCGGACTACGGATTCGGTTGTCTAAGATTCGCAGTCCATTAGAATCTCAATATTGGAGTACAACTCCATACAAATATGGGTCAGGAGCGATTAAATTTTCCCTGAAGCCTTCTCCTGATAATATCTCAACTAGTTCTAAGTCGATTCCTAAAACAGAAAACTATCTTCGCGACGCAATCCGAGAACATCTCAACAATAAAGAAGCTTGCTTTGATTTCTTAATTCAGTTTCAGACCGATGCCGATAAGATGCCAATTGAAGACCCCACCATTGATTGGAAATCACCCTATCAAAAAGTAGCTACTCTCAAGATTCCTGCTCAGACCTTTGAATCCCCTGAGCAAATCAAATTTTGTGAGGATTTGTCCTATACCCCATGGCATTCTCTACCAGAGCATAGACCTTTAGGGGGAATTAACCGTCCTCGCAAGCAGGTTTACGAGTTAATTTCTCGGCTACGAAACCAACTGAATAATGTCCCCCATAAAGAACCAACAACAGAAGAATTTTTCTCGATTTTTCCCCTAGACGTCTTGCCGAAGTAGGGAGTTGGGAGTTGGGAGTTGGGAGTTGGGAGTCGGGAGTCGGGAGTCGGGAGTCGGGAGTCGGGAGTCGGGAGTCGGGAGTCGGGAGTCGGGAAAGATAGAGAAGTGTGGGAAATGTGGAGAGCAACTGGCTTGGAAACCCCCAAGACTGCGCTGCATCGCTGCTCCGAAGCTCCCTTTTCCCTCTTGCCTATTGCTAGCATGCTAGCATGCCTCTTGCCTCTTGCCTCTTGCCTCTTGCCTCTTGCCTCTTGCCTTTTGCCTCTTGCCTAATCCCTACTCCCTATTCCCTACTCCCTATTCCCTCGATCTGGGTGACCAAACCATGTCCATTGGCGATCGCTAGGCATATTGTCTTCTATTGTTTGTACAACGTCTCCCATGGTGCCGTCTTTGGCAACCCAACCGCCGTCGATATCTGGGAAATCGAGCCGACAGTTCTCGCACTTTTTGTCATTGTAAAAGCGGATTGGACACCAGAAAGATTCGACATTCCTCAACATTTCAGCACCAAGGGAATACACCCCAGTCATCCAGTCACAGTAAAGGCACCAAATCAGATCATGACCAACTAAGCCTTCAAACTTCTGGCGACTGACATTGACCCATTCACTGTGCTTGTAACTTGGGAAGCCGAGTAACCAGATTAGGAATGGATACAAGGCTACTTCAGCAAGGCGAATCAAAAAAAACACTGGCACACTGACAGCTGTCACCCATAATGCCAAGTGGTTTCGCCACCAGCCAAACCGCTGATTGAGGTAGCTAACAATTCTCGGTCCTTTTACTGCCTCAGAATGGACTAATTCATGAGCAACAATCCACAACTGTAGCGCTAATATTTGACCCACTAGGGCAGCCAAAACCCCCACCCAGCCTAAAAGTAGTCCACTGATCACCCAAGGAATCCACACTATCACTGATAAGATCACGTCCAGCCCAGGGGCTTGGATAAAGGATTCCGAGATAGTCTTGCCTAGCTTACCGAGCTGAGGCATTACGGTTAACACGGAGATCAACCCAATTTCCAGGGAAAAAACTGCTGCAAAGGTTAGAGCAAATGGAATCATAATAGTTTAGATGCACTATTTAGATGCACTATAGTAGTTTTGAACAGGTCTGGCATTGGACAATTTAACCACAATTAACCATAAATTGCATGGCGGTGATACTTGGCATAAAAAAGTATCCACCCCCCTTGACGGTTACAAATCGAGGTAGGTTATTAATTCGTTTACGAATCAGTGAACGCTGAATGGTCATATGACCAGAACCGTCATTATCTCCCATGATCGGGTCTTTGTTATCATATAAACTGTTAAATCGAGGATTGTTACACCAAGTTTCCTGAAGAAACTCAAATTGACGCCTAATATTAGCATTAATACTGAAGAAATGTAGTCCTCTGGGCTTGCCATCATCCTGAATATCCACAGGCAACTGACCGTTTTCGATATCCCCGATGGGGAATAAAGGTTCTCCGTAAATAGCCCCCCGTCGAATAATCCGATGCCGATTGGATAGTTTAAAGGAATCCTCTGGGGTGGCATCTAGAAAGGAATCCCTGGGGTTGCTACGACGGATGTGAGCACCGATGGGGCAACGATAACCCTCTTTATCTTCTGGTAAGTACTTGAACTGATTCTTGTCCTGAATCTCTGGGTTATCCTGGTCTGGGGCAAGCACTAGGGGGGTACCACTGGGCCAACGTCCTACGAACTTAGCTGCAAGCAAGCTCATGGTTGGAGCATGGGGACAACCCTCGCCATCATGTCCTTGTTGGGCAATATATTGCCAAAAGCCAGCTACATCCTGGGCTAGCTTCCGGTATACCAGGTAAGTTCCATGACGTCCGAAATCTTTGAACTCTGACAGTTCTGTACCTGGAAAACTGGGCAAGATATTATCACTATCCTGGTCTACTGGCACAGATGGGGTAGCAGGCAAGAAATCGTATTGATTTGGATAGCCCAGGATAAACTCCCCAGTCTTAACCACATCTTGATTAGGGTTTTGGTTGTTTCGAGTCCCCTCAATGATCGGCTGGGAAATACTGTCGTTAAAACCGAAATGCTCCTTATTACTAGGAGCTCTAAACCCAGGCTCTTCTGCCACAACCACTAGACTATCGTCTTGATCTTGAAGCAATTGGTTGCGCTGCTGGGCGAGGCTTTCGGGGTCTAATCCATAAAGGATCAACAACATATGAATCTCTTCATTATTTGCTCCACCGACATCCCATTGATCTGGAGCGCTTTCTGCAGTATCTCCTAATATACGAGAACGTTTTGAAGTGGCTATCCCTTCGATTAATTCCCTGGAAAATGTTTCGAGAGTGTGCTGTGGTAGGTTAAGAACTTGCAATCCTTTGTGGGTAAAGGCAATATTCAAGGTATATTCAGGTTTTTCCGTGGTTCCATCTGGTCGTTTTGGCCACAATTTACCTGTAGTGATTTCCGGGAGAATAGTCTTTAACCATGCCTGAGCTTGTTTAGGGTTCTTGATTTGAACAAATAAAAATAAGGCATAGCGCAGATGCCCATAACCACTCAATATAATTCCCTGAATATCTTCCCGTGCTTCTGGCGTTAATTCTGACATGGTTGCTTCCCTCGTTTCTGGGTTTAGAGTTACAGAGTTATCCCTGATTTATTGCTGCATCCAGCTGACGATTAATTCTTCTATTCAGTAGCTCTTTCAACAAACCGTTATAAACAAACCGTTAGAGCAGTTTTAACCATTCCTCAATCGCAGCTCGATTAAAATTTGTCCCGATCATTTTGCTAATTTGTTGGTCTCTCAAACTAGTTTGGACAGTTTGCTCAGGATAAGCGCTGTAGTAGACTAGGGATGGGGTTTGGTAATCTCGGAAATATTGTTTGAACGCCCCAATATCCTGAGCGCCTCCCTCTGGATAAGTCATTGTATTGTTCCAAATGGAGTTTAATCCGTCGCTGGCTCGATCAACAAAATCATTCAGATAATTATCCCAGGAGCCATCATAATTACTTAAAAATAGTAAACGTTTCCCTTCATCAATAATCAGCCAACGGGCAAAATGAATTGTAGTGATATTAACTAGGGATGCTGGTGGAAATAGATATTGTCCAGCCCAATTAACTAGAAACAATACTATCTTCAGACGCTTCATTCGCTCAGGCTTAATGTCTACAAGGTGATTCATTGAGTTCTGAACAAAACGATCTTCTGCGTTGGCCAGAAGCTGACTTTGAGCGAGATCAGCTTTCACACTAGTATATTGTCCAATTTCACTTGTATTTTCCGGTTTGCCCAGTATGCTAGCCAGAAAATTTATTATAACCAACAGGATTTGGCGAATTAAGTTCAATATCCCTTGACCCAGAGCTACCAATCCTCTCAATAGTTTTAATCCATTCAATCCCACAACTTCCCACCAGGTATTAGTTTGAGAAACCTGGGCAACTTTATCTAAAAATGGCTTGACTCCTGAACAATCTAGGTAATTATCTACATCCTTCAGATTTAATAAATTTTCAATATGTTTCCGAATTGCGATGTAGTTCTTGAGGCTTTCGACTGTTTCGTTACGGAAGGCGATGTAGAAAGCTTCGGGCTGATAGGAGTGTTGGTTAATAAACTCAGAGAATTGTGCCTTGCCGGTATAGCCTTGGCATTTTTCCCATAGGCTATCCATTCCTGGTGATATCTGAATTAGTTCATTTAGGTAGCTATCTAAGTCACCATCATAATTACTGGAAAAGAGCAAGCGCGGTCCATTATCAGGATCATTGAGGATGGCAAAACGCGCCAAGTGGGTTTGACGGCTCTCAGGAAAGCGAACATAGGGATTATTTGCTGGATCCGAGTCAATTGCTTCGAGAAGTGATTTTATATTTGCCTCTTCTCCAGGCTTGATCTTGACAATAACAGTCAGGGGGTTTGGGGACATTTTGCCCTCCATTTCAAGGATTATTAATTAATAATGGGTTTTGGGCGAAACTAAGTTTATGGTTTAGCTTACGGTTTAGCGATCGCGTTTAACCCTATCTACCTTTAGACTATAGAGCCTTGACGAATTGGTATGACTGGAACCATGGTAAACGCATCTAATTTTCTGAGTCCTATATAATATAGTGTTTTATTAATTAAATAAACACTATATGTGAAAAATGCCTTGTCAATCAGCACAATAAGGCAGGGTTTATTGAGAAGTATCCCGGGTTTATTGACAAGATGCGTTTACCCTGTGACTGGAACTTGATGACAATCATCATTAACTATACCCTACCTATTTAGTTTATCAAAATTAGTTTTAACTGTCAAAATATAAACATTGTTTACATTATTGTTTACATTACTGTCCTCTGGTCGCTGTCCTCTCCTTGCGAGGGCTCCATTTTATACATATTTCTTAATATTTTTAGCTAATTATTTCTGCTATAGTGTGTAAAGTTAGGTGAAAATGTCATCCTTTCAAAGAGCTGCTACGGGATGCTCTAAAGAGACGCTATGCGATCGCATGTTTCACTATCAAACCAGTGAATCGACTGGGGTGGTATCGCTAGGGTAACCTCTTCTGTTTCCCAAGTTAAATTATTAGGTAATAACGCCCGGATGCTGAGAGAGTCTGACCCTTTAACCCTAACACTAATTAAATTATGCATGCCTAGATTTTCCACGAGGTAGATTCTACCCTCAATCCTATATTTATCCTCTGGTTGAGCTAGAGCCACATCTTCTGGACGGATACCTAGAACAATCTGTGGCGGCACTTGAGGCAAATTTGGCAAAGAAATTTTGACCTCACCCAAGAGGGCATAATTCCCCTGACAGTTAAGTGTCAGTAAGTTCATTTGGGGAGAACCGACAAAACTAGCTACAAACTGATTTGCTGGGTGGTTGTAAATGCCCTGGGGTGTATCTAGCTGTTGCAGCTTACCATCAGATAACACCGCAATCTTAGTTGAGAGGGTCATCGCTTCCGTTTGGTCATGAGTCACATAAACCACTGGTGCCTTTTGAGCAACAAATAGCTGCTTCAAATCCGCCCTAACTTGCTCTCGCAGCAAAGCATCCAAGTTACTCAGAGGTTCGTCCAACAAAAATACAGCCGGTTGGCGCACCAATGCCCTGCCCAGAGCCACCCGCTGGCGCTGACCACCAGATAGCTGACTAGGCTTGCGCTCCATCAAATTTTCCAATCCCAGTTTATTCGCTACCTCCTGCACCAGGCTCCGAATTTGCTCAGAAGGAACCTTATGGAGTTTCAGACTAGCTGCCATATTGTCATATACGGTCATATGAGGATAGAGAGCATAGCTTTGAAAAACCATAGCAATATTGCGATCGCCTGGTCTGACATCAGTAACATCCCGTCCATTGATAACTACTTTGCCATGGGTGGGTTGCTCTAACCCAGCAATTAGTCGCAGCATCGTAGATTTACCACATCCCGATGGCCCAAGTAGGGTAAGAAATTCTCCTTCATCCATCTCTAAGCTAATGTCTTTAACTGGGATGACATTACCCTTGTTAGTCTTGTAGATTTTATTAATATTATGTAGCTCTAGTTTAGCCATACTATCTGGAGGTTTGGAGGTTGAAGGTTATTTGGTTGAAGGTTGGAAGGTTGAAGGTTGAAGGTTAGCTGGTTGAAGGTTGAAGGTTAGCTGGTTGAAGGTTGGGAGGTTGAAGGTTGAAGGTTAGCTGGTTGAAGGTTGAAGGTTGAGAGGTTGAAGGTTGAGAGGTTGAAGGTTAGCTGGTTGAAGGTTGAAGGTTGGGAGGTTAAAAGTTGAGCGTGGAACTCACTGTCTTGATGCAGTGGCTGATGGTTTTGGAGGTGTGTGGGGAAAAGCGCGATCGCATTACTTCCCCAATAGGGCATTGCCTCCCCAAGACCGTGCTAGATGGCTTTTGCAATTAGGCAAAATTCGCGGGAAAATTCTACTGTCTTTCCATCTACCATCAATGTTTACAATTCAGATGTAAAGAGAAAAGATCTCAGGGAAGTCGAGTTTCAAAACTGTCAATCAATACGATAATCTCCTTCATCCTCGCGGAGTCGGTTTTGATCAGGGTAGGTTTTTAGATATGCCATGAAGCCTGTAATTTGTCGGCTGCACTTCTGGCATAGATCAAATAGTTGTGTAAACTGAGATTGATGAATGTAACCAGCATCAAGAGCAACATAGGCTTGAGAACGTAGTTCACCCGCAGAGCCTCTAGCTCGACCTAAGAACTCAATAAAAAGACGTTGTGTCCGACTCTCAAAGCCCTCAGCAATATTTGACATAATAGAAACCGCTGCACGACGCATCTGGTTGCACAAACCAAAATCACGGGAAAACTCTCCCTCCTTTGACAATGCGTAAACCAACCTTGTTAACTCCCGTGCTGTCTGCCATCCCTCAATTTCTTCAAATCGTTTTATAGTTCCGATACTCTTCCAAACTCAAAAGATTCAATCTTAAAAAATTCAATCTTAAAACCTTCCCTACAAAGAACGCCAAGGCCGAACAACCTCCAACCCTCCAAACCTTCAACCTCCAACCCTTCAACCAAACAACCTTCAACCAAACAACCTTCAACCAAACAACCTTCAACCAAACAACCCTCCAACCAAACAACCCTCCAACCTCCAACCTCCAACCTCCAACCTCCAACCTTCAACCTTCAACCTTCAACCAAACAACCCTCCAACCCTCCAACCTCCAACCTCCAACCTTCAACCTCCAACCTTCAACCTCCAACCTTCAACCTTCAACCTTCAACCCTCCAAACCTTGGCCTATTGGCCACGCTACGCGAACAACCTTCAACCCTCCAAACCTTCAACCCCAAAGAGTTAACCCTTAACTGCTCCCGATGTTAAACCTTGGACAATTTTACCTTGGAAAAACATTACTAATAACACTAGGGGAAATGTTCCTATAACTGTCATAGCCGCAATCGCACCGTAGGGAATTTCTTTTCCCAGAGAACCACTTAACTGAGCGGCAGCAACGGGAAGGGTTTTCATGGATTCTTGGCTAATGAAAGTGAGGGATAAAATAAATTCATTCCAAGCAAAAATAAAGGTAAGTATTCCTGTGGTTACTAAAGCGGGAACCGTTAGGGGTAACAGAATTTGGATTAGCATTTGCCAGGTGCTATAGCCATCAATTTTAGCAGCATCTTCTAGCTCTCGCGGTAGCTGTTGAAAAAAGCTGCGCATCACTAATAGGGTGAGAGGAAGGTTGATAGCTGTATAGGAAACAATCAGGCTTAGATAATTATTTCCTAATTTAAGAATCTGGATAATTTCCAGGAGTACTAGAAATATCAAAATAAAGGGAAATAAGCTAATAATAATAATCCCAGCAAGGATGATTTTTTCTCCCCTTAGGGTTAACCGTGCTAAGGTGTAAGCAGCAGGAGTTCCTATCCCTAAACACAATAGTGTGGAAGCGATGGATACAAAGGCGCTATTGAAAATATAGTGGACTAGGGGACGGCTGGTAAATAAGTTTATATAGTGGTCAAGTGTATACCGTGTGGGAAAATAAATATTAGGAAGGGAAGAGATATCTTGATTGACTTTGATAGAGGTGAGCAATTGCCAGAGGAGTGGTGCTAGGCAGAAAATTACCAATAAGATGATTCCTAGGGGGAGGATGATTAGTTTGATAATGTTAATTTCGTTAATTTGTTTTGTTTTTGGTTGAGGAGATGATGAGTTAGGAATAGTAGTCATTACTTCCGTGAGCCTAGCGCTATAATTGCTACCGTGGTTACCAGTATCACAAAGGTTACTACCACAAGGGCAGCACCATAACCAAAGTCTAGATAATCCATGACAGTGGTATAGATGTAGAGAGATACAACTTCTGTAGCTCCTCCCGGACCACCTCCAGTCATTACTTTGATCAGGTCGAAGACTCCGAATGCTTGGGCAAAGCGGAACAGTAGGGAAATTAGGATTTGGGGCGTCAATAGCGGTAGAGTAATTTCCTTGAAACTTTGCCAGGGTGTAGCACCATCTAGGGCATAGGCTTCGTATAGGTCTTGGGGAATAGACTGCAAGCCAGCTAGGAGCAAAATGCTGATGAAGGGTGTAGTTTTCCAAACGTCTGCGGCAATCACTGCCATCATCGCTGTTGTCGGGTATCCTAGCCAGTTGATTCCGTCTTGAATAATACCTAGACGTAGTAAGATATCATTCCAAACCCCAAACTGGTCATTAAACATCCAAGCCCAGACTAGACCGATCAAAGCAGTTGGCAAGGCCCAAGGCAGGATGGCGATGGTGCGCACAATACCCCTGCCTTTAAAGGTTTGATTTAAAATTAATGCGATCGCAATTCCTAACACCAGTTCCAGAGCAACAGATACTGAGGTAAAAATCACAGTATTCCAGAGACTGTGCCAGAAGCGACCATCCCCCATCATTCGCCCATAATTATTCAGACCAGAAAAGACCGGTTGTAGCTGTGTCCCTAGGTTCTTAGTGAACAAACTTAACCAGAACGAACGCAAAATAGGATAGCCATAGACTAGCAGGAGTAGTAGCAACGCTGGTGTTACCAACAGCCACCCTGTCCTTTGCTCCTGTGCTGCTATCGGATCAGTTTTCATTCTACCGACAACAGCCTACGAGTTTCATCAGCTGCTGCTTTCATCATTTTTTCAGCACTGAGTTTGGGATTAGTTAGCACAGCGTTGAGGTACCGTTGTAAAATATCCGATACCTGAGAATATTGGGCAACTGGTGGACGCAAGACAGCGCCCTCTAACACCTCTAGCATTTTTGGATAGTGGGGATATTTCGCAACAATCTCTGGGTCTGCAAACAGCTTCCGTCGGGTTGGCAGATAGCCAGTTTCCAGAGTATACCGACGCTGGGCTTTCTCACTGCTGAAATACTCAATAGCTCTCCAGGCTTCCTCAGGATGTTTGGAAGATTTAGCAATTCCCAAACCCCAACCTCCTAAGCAAGCACCAGCTTTGCCACCAGGATCATGAACCATAGGGCTAATGCCAATCTTGCCTTTAACCTTTGAACCCTCTTGATTTGCTAATGACCAAACATAGGGCCAATTCCTCAGAAATACAGCATCCCCATTTTGAAACAACAGTCGTGTTTCTTCTTCCTGATAGGTAGTGACACCAGGGGGTGAAATCCCTTGTTTAATGGTGCTGCGCAGAAACTCTACAGCTTTAATCGCTTCCGGTTGATCCAAACCGACCTCCAAGGTTTCTGGATCAACCCAGAAACCACCAAACCCTGCAAGTATCTCCACAAACATGGCTGACAACCCTTCATATTGACGACCTTGCCAAAGATAGCCCCATTTTGGATCATGGTTTTCCTGCAATTGTTGGGAAATGGTGACCAACTGCTCAAAGGTTTTTGGGGCTTGGAATCTAGCTTGCTCTAGCAAATCCTGACGATAGTAGAGCATACCACCATCGGAACGGAATGGTATCCGGTATAGTTTGCCCTGGTAGCGTCCTGAATCAACTGCTTTATCCAGAAATTCCTTTAAATAGTCCTTACTAACCCGGTCCGATAAATCTAGTAACCACCCTGCAGCGGCAAACTTAGGAGTCCAAATCACGTCCATGTTAATCAGGTCATAGGGTGAGTCTCCTAAAATGAAAGCAGAGGTATAGAGGTCTTCTGTTAAGTCAGAGTTTAATGGTCCTTCGATCAGTTCGATTTGAATATCTGGATTCTCTAGCTCAAAATTCTTAACCAGTAGTTCCTGCCAATCAAAAAACTCCCCCGCTCCCATCAATAGCGTGAGTTTAACAGGGTGCTGGGTCAGTGCTGGTAGTGCCCAAAACTGGGACAGGAGCACACTGGCAACCAGCATTCCCAAAAGAATCACGATTACGACAGGTCTAAGCAGTTTACTGGTAAGCATTCAGCGGTCAGCTAATGCGCTACGCGCACGCTACTTGAGGTGCTATCAGCTATTAGCATTAAGCTAAGGTGCTTTTGAAGAGGCGTTGCAGCACCGCCAAAGGGGGATTACCCCCATGAGCAACTGCATCAAGAAAACAGGTAACCATGTGTTAAATCTGAGTTACATCTGCTGACGGCTGTTCGCGTAGGGTGAGCTTTTAGCTCACGGCTGACCGCTGATAGCTGAATGCTTACGTTTAGTGAAACCTTAATCAGCGCGTCGCAGCATTCATCAGTTTACCATCAACTATCCGATTTTGTAGGAGATTCATACAGATCGGCTTTGCTCCGATCAAAACTATGGGCAAGCTCAGAAGAGCAAAGATAATTGTTGATAACACGATTGGTGTCAGAAAAGATTTATCTAATCTAGATTGGTTCATGATTAAATGCTTACCTTAAACAAGTTCTAGTACTGGTCGTGAACTCAATGGCTAGGTAACGTACAGGCTAGATAGCAGGTATTTTCGCGCTTTTTTGCTCTGTACACAAATAATCTACCGATCTCACCAAGAGCAGTCGATAACTAAAAGTTAAGGGAAGTTATGGAGTTGCCCTAGGATTCGACTTAAATCAAACATGAGGTATACCCAATCGCTAACATAACGCAGATGCGATCGCAAACCCCTGAGGTTCAAACTAGGACAAAACGCTGGCAATAAGGCTACCGTTCAAAACCAACGAAAAGCTGACATGATCAGCGTTTTTAAGTTGGCATTTTTAATTTGGCTATCAGCTATCAGTTATCAGTTAATGCGCTACGCGCACGCTACGCGAACAGCTTTTGAATAAGCGATGCAGAGGTGCGACCCGTGGCGAATTTAATTCGCCTACGGAAAACGCACCATTACAGTCATGCCGGGGTTTCCCCCACTCGCGCTTTGCATCAAGACAAGAGGTAAGCATTGGTTTAATCTGTGTTATCTCAGCTTATGGGATTTTACCCAGACTTTCAATTTTCATTAATCTCGAACTCTTAAATTCTCTCCTTAGAGGTTTATTTTAAGCCTCAGGGGGTGACAAGCTAATTGAAAATCTTACAGGGGTTAGGTTTTAGGGGTTAGGTTTTAGGGAAGATTGCCCTTGCGGGATGGATTGAAAAAAACTATAGAAGAAGTTGAATTGGTGAAAATTGCTTCAATTGCTGGCAAATACAAATGACTCCGATGCGCTCATTTTACCCAACACCTAAAACCATTAACCTAACACCTATCTAGGTTTGAGCTTTGTTGTCACCCCGTGAGATTTTAAGCTGATTTCTGACTGCTGACTGCTGACTGCTGACGGTACTAGTCATTGAGTTTTAAGTAGCTATCCTAAGGGAGTAATTGTGAACGGGTCTACAATCCAAAAATTAATCTTGGCACCAGTCTTCATTTCAACTACACTCTTTTGTGTCTTCACCTTACCTGTAGCTCTATTTGGTGAAGAGTCCATCACCATCCGCATGCAAGATGAACTATTTTTCCATGGTAAAGTCAGGGATGCGGCAGCTCCTTACTTGGGACTAGCGATGTTAATCAGTTTGGGAGTAGGTGTATCTAATGCTACTTTAGCTGGGTGGCACGACTCTTCCCGGAAGTCAGCTACCATTGAGTCTGAGTTAGACACTATTGAGCAAGCTCTTCAGGAAAAGGAAAAGTTAATTCAACAACTACAAGTTTCAACATCCGAGCTGAACACAGAGAAGCAACAGAAGCTAGAGAATGTGGTCGCTTATGAAGAAGTAAAATTTGCTTTACCTGCCAGCGTACCGATGGCAAAGAAGGTTTCTGGAACCGTGGTCATGGAGAAACCGATAACAGTTATGGAACCGTTAGTAATTACCGAGGAACCAGTGCTTGAAAACCTAGGGATGTCATGGCAGCAGAGTAAGGTAAAATCTGGAATCTATCAGTTTGCCTCTGCTCAAACTTTCTTAGGCTACACCAAGGGATGCAGTCGGCTACAGGGGGGAACCCCCATTCGCGATCGCATCCAGAATACGTCTTCTGCTTCTGAACAATCCACAAGCATCAGAAATCCTCAAGTTTTGGCGAAAGACATTGTGCTAGTTGAAGCACTCCAAAGTCAAATCTACAACCTATCGGCTCAGCTAGAATCTCTCCAAACATCTCTAAAAGCAGCACCCCAAGTATCTGACCAAGCTCAAGTTGCAGCTTAGATAATAAGTAAGCTATCAACTAATGCGCTATGCGCACGCTACGCGAACAGCTTATGTGCTATGCCCACGCTACACGAAAAGCTATCCGCAGCACTTTATAGGCGGTCTTTACTCTAAAAAGACCGCCTATGACTATAACAAGCATGTTATGTTAATTACAGTTAATCACTTTTCAAGTCAGTTATTTTATGACAGTTAATTGTTAATTAGTAATTGGCAATTTTATTTTTAGAAATGATATAGCTTTGATCATACTGTTGATCATGCTTATGAGGTAAATTCAATTTTCTTACCCCTACTCCCTACTCCCTACTCCCTGCTCCCTGCTCCCTAAAACCCAGCATTTTGTACCTCACCCCATTGATAATTACTATATTAAACTTTGCTCAGAGGCATTTTCCCATCCTTACGCTCAAGCAGATGTGACCTAGAGGATTCCACTAGCTCAATTGCCAGACCTTCCCGCGCCATAACCGTATTAGAAAACTCCTTAACAGCCTGTTCTCCGATATGGTCCAAAAAATCATCATTATGCAGGGGATCATGATGGAAAATGACTAATTTTTTGGCATTAGCAGCTCGAGCAACTTTGATAGCTTCCTGCCAGGTAGAATGTCCCCAACCCATTTTGCTCGATATCTCAGAGTAGTATTCTTCATCGGTGTAGGCAGCATCGTAAATCATCACGTCCGCATTATGGGCTAGCTGCAGGACATTTTTATCGAAACCCTCTTCGAGATGTTCTGTGTCAGTGATGTAGGCAGCTGAATAGCCTCGCCAGTTAACTCGATAGCCAACGGCTTCACCTGGATGGTTCAAGGGTGCATTTTCTATCGTAATCTCACCAATCTTGACTGTTTCTCCAATCTCAAGGTCATGGAACTCCTTTTTTGATTGCATAATTTGCAAGGGAACCGGAAAATTTGGGTGGGTCATCTGATCAGTTAGACGATTCTCGATGGTGGCACCGTTAGGAGCACGGGTGCCATAAATATGAAAACAATTCCTTTTAATAAAGGCAGGGGTAAAGAAAGGGAAACCCTGAATATGGTCCCAATGGGAGTGGGTAAAAAATAGATGAGCTTCTACTGGCATCTCCTTGAGTAGGGACTGTCCCAAAACTCGCAACCCTGTACCACCATCAAAAATTAGACGCTCACTACCAACTCGCATCTCTATACAAGGTGTGTTGCCTCCATACCGAACTGTTTCTGGTCCTGGACAGGCAATACTACCTCTGACGCCCCAAAAACGAATAGTGAATAAGTTGTGGGTATTAGACATAATTTTTCCTTGCAGGCTTTTGCAGTTAGTTCATCAGTGAGGGTTTTCTGACGAAGAGGGTGTCAGTGTATGGTAATCCAGGAAGGGACAAAGGTAAAGCTAGAATAGTCAAGTACCCTTAGCCGAAGTCCTATTTCCCCTTACCTTTTCTAGCTAGAATTCAAGCACTTTGCACAGCACACCTTAGCACAAGAGTCACACTAAAAATCACCAACGATCTCACCTGGATTGTTACTGGTTAGAGGTGATTAGCTGACTGAATTCCTCTGTTGTTCTAGGGTGTGTCGATTATACAAAGTAGCTCAAGTTTACCAGTATAGTTCCTAAATCTGAAACTGTACTGGCTGATACCAAGTACTTCTTATTCCTATGATTCCCAAAAGCTTAGCAATATTCACCTGAATGTCTTGTAAGTTACACCACCAAATCATGTGATTTTGGTCACATCCTTGGCAGTGGTACCAGAGGAACACTACCCCTGACATAGATTCCCCCTCAAAGGTATGATCAACAGAAACCAGAGTAATGACCAATGACCAATCAAAAGATAGTTGTCAAAGTCGGCACATCTAGTTTAACCCAACCAGCAACAGGTCAGCTGGCCCTATCCACTATTGCTGCCCTAGTGGAAACACTGACTCGGCTGCGTTCTGAAGGTCATCAAGTGGTACTGGTTACCTCTGGCGCTGTGGGGATTGGCTGTGGGCGACTGGGGTTAACATCACGACCGAATACACTCGCTCTCAAACAAGCGATCGCAGCAGTTGGTCAAGGACGGCTGATGCGGATATATGATGACTTATTTAGTAACCTCAACCAACCCATTGCTCAGATTCTCCTCAGCCGCCGAGATTTTGTACAGCGTAGTTGCTATGTTAATGCCTATGCTACCTTTCGGGAACTACTTCAGCTGGGGGTGATCCCAGTGGTGAATGAAAATGATACTGTAGCTGTAGATGAACTTAAATTTGGTGATAACGATACCCTTAGCGCCCTAGTAGCTAGTTTGATTGAATCCGATTGGTTGTTTTTACTAACTGATGTGGATAGACTTTACTCAGCAGACCCCCGTAAGGTACCCGATGCTGAACCAATTATTTCAATCAACAGCATTGAGGAATTAGCTGAACTAGAGGTACAAGCTGATGACTCAGGCTCTGGTTGGGGCACTGGTGGGATGGTAACCAAAGTTGCTGCTGCCCGAATTGCTACCAATGCTGGGGTCAGAACTGTAATCACTGAAGGACGACGTCCAGATAACATTGAAAGAATTTTACAGGGAGAATCCCTGGGCACCCAGTTTGCCCCCCAAGCTCAAACCAATAAAGCCCGCAAGCACTGGATTGCTTACAGTTTAGTGCCGGTAGGGAAACTTTATATTGATAATGGAGCGGTAAAGGCAATTTCTGATGGGGGCAAATCTCTATTAGCGGCTGGTATTACTCGCATAGAAGGGGATTTTCGCTCATCAGATGCCGTAGAGCTATGTGATAGCAATGGTACAGAAATTGCTAGGGGACTGGTGAACTACAACAGTAATGAATTACATAAGATTCGAGGACGTAAATCCGAACAAATCCTGACTATTTTGGGTTACAAGGGGGCAGAAACTGTGGTTCATCGGGATAATTTGGTACTGATGAATTAGGGAGTAGGCAGTAGGGAGTAGGGAATCGGGAATCGGGAGTCGGGAATCGGGAATCGGGAATCGGGAATCGGGAATCGGGAATCGGGAATCGGGAATCGGGAAAAAATACTCTGTACCTGATTAGGTTAGAAACCGCTATACTGTATGTCTCTCAAGATTGTGCTCAATCAATAAAATCATGGTTTCGTAAGCATATGCGCTACGCGCACGCTGCTTGAGGTGCCGTTGGCCGTTGGCCACGCTACTAGATCGGTGCTTAAAATCAACCTTCCTTAGCCTGCGCAAACGGGAGAATTTAATAGTTCGAGATTAATGAAAATTGGAAGTCTGAAGAAAATCCCATCAGCAGACTTATAGCAGTCGAAGTAAAGGTTAAGACATATTTCTCTTCCCTATTCCCAGATCCGCTGTTCCCTGTTCCCTAAAAACCTCACTCAATTGAAAACCGCTATATACCCTTTGAGGATAGTTTTAATTCGTGGCTGCCTTTTTGGCTGAGTCTACCCAACTATCAAACAGTTCCTGGTTTGTCTTTACCCATTCTTCGGCATGGCGGCGAATATCTTTTGGAGTATTTTCACCATCTTGTACCAGTTTTTGTTCAGCATTCACATCCTCAATCGGAACCGTCATCAACTCAAACAGGCGTTTGGCAGCTGGATTGGCTGCTAAAAATTTCTTGTTGGCTATCACGCGAACTTGATCGACACCAACACCTAAATTTTTTCCGTCAACAGTAGTATCTTTTTCTGTTATATTTTCCTGTTCTTTAGGTAGAGAAAGAAAAGGAACCTCTAATCTAATGGTATCTTCTCCTGGCTTTAATACTGTCACTGACCAGTGGGGAATATAGCTATAAAATAAAATCGGTTGTCCTTGTTTATAGCGACCCAATGTGGCGGCCAAGAGAACATCATAGTTGCCTTGGTCATGTTCAATGGTATCGCGCAACTTGTAAGCATCGAGCTGATGTTCAATTACCAACTCACACCCCCAACCTGGATTACAACCAGTTAAGTTGGCTTTGCCATCCCCATCAGAGTCAAACAGTTTGGCAATCTTGGGGTCTTTTAGTTGTTCCAAATTAGTGATTTTGTATTGTTCAGCAGTTTTTTTATCAATCTGATAGCTTTGCAAAGCATCAGAAATAATTACTCCCACCTTTTCTAATTTTTGGTCACCACCGTTTTCTAAAAAAAATTTTTTGTGTATATTTTGCCAATGAACACTGTAGAAATCTACGTCGCCATTCCTTACAGAAATGTGTGCCAATGGAATACTAAGTTGTTTTATTTCAGCTGGTTTATAACCAACCTTTTCCAAACCAATATTGATGATTTCGGAAACAAATAAGGCATAGGTGGAAACGGAGGATGCAGAACTGACCTTGACTCCTTTACCTGCTGTGGATTGACTGCCATTTGGGGTCTGTGCTTCACAGGCGATTAAACTGAGGCATAAAGCTGCTGCTAAGATAGTACAAATAAATTTATTAATTTTCCTGATGGTCATTTCTTGGATTCTATTTGATCAAGTGCTATCGGGATGTTACAGCTAGATTTTGCCTGAAATTCTCGTAAGGTGCAATCCCGACTACTGACCATAGGGTGGAATGGGCATGTTGGTGGAATGGGGTGCGATTCGTTGGCTAGAAACCTTATCTCGTAAGAGATTCGGGGGATTAGCCGCCAGGTAAAAAAAGAACCTTGACAACTTGATAACCATAGTGGTGAAAGACCACTCCTCAGAGGCTGTTTGAAAAGGGGTAGGGGTGTAGCAAATTAGGCTAAGCGCCGAACCATGAGACGAATCATGGCGATGTAAATCATGGTCTCGGAGTTTTGAGGCAAATACTCATAATCTTGACAAAGAG
>NZ_JAAHHM010000092.1:0-27902 GCF_010692445.1 Moorena sp. SIO3E8
TTGGCCTGGCGGTAACCCTGTTGGAGTTCCTCAATGCAAAGAGTGTTCGGTGATGGTAATTCGTCTTGGCATTACCTCGATGCTGTACTCTCCACTTTTCTTATAAGTGATTAGACGGACATGATATTAGGCGGGATTCCTCTTGCCTTAAAAGGATAAGCAATGTCGCTTATGAGTATGAGAATTGGGCGTTGCTGATTCTGGGTATGATTCCGCCTAGGGCGTGTTTTCAAAGTTTTCCGCAAGATTGAGATCCCCCCCAGCCCCCCTTAAAAAAGGGGGGAGCCATACTCAAAGTCCCCCTTATTAAGGGGGATTTAGGGGGATCGCTTTGTCCTCATCACTATGAGAATTGCTATAACTATCCCTCAATAATATCTGTCAGCAAAAGATTCAAGTTTTCCACCGTTAACAAAGGCAAGTTAGGATTCTCGGTACTACTCACATTTTCTGGATTGGAAAACAGACTAAAACTAAACAGATATCGTCCCCTGGTTTGATTGGGGTTTTTCTGAGTCTGCCAATTGTCAATTTCCCGGGCAATATTTGTCCGCAGTTGTTGAGTCACTGCTAACATATCCGTGGAATCCCCAGACTTTTGAACCGTAAATCGAGGAGTTAGTATAACGGGTAAGGAAGCTAACAATTCTTCGTCATTAGTGTTGCTAGCTAAAGCAAAGGCATACTGACAGCTAATCCGAATATCATAAGGACGGTTAATGATAGCTGGCAGCAAGACTTTGAATAACTCTTCGAGATGCTCTGTCAAGGTTTTACTTCTGGAATCGCCCAGGTCTGCAATATCCCAACGCTTATCATTAACTATTAGAGGAGTAATCCGATTCTTAAACCGGACTTCAGGAGTCTGGAAGATGAAAGCAGCATTGGTTTCCCGGCCATCAATCAAATTCTTATTGCGGGCGAGACGGATAGCACCCCAGGCATTTTGATAGTCCAACACATCCAAATTAGTTACAGTCACCTTACGATCTGGTAATGCGGACTCTCCAAAGGTTTCTACCCCAGTTGCATCAAGCAATTTGGTGAAATCATACTCAATTGTCGTGTAAGGTACTGTGGGGGAGTTAGTGGTTACATCGTTTTGCCTGGTATCATTTAACTCATACCCTGGTAACTCAATATCTAAGACTTGTTGATCAGCAACGGGAAGATTGTTAGTGGGAGTGATGATAACCGTTTTGGTTTCTTGGTCAGCAGATAGGTTTTCATCAATATTGTAGTGAACTGTCTGGCGAGATGCCTGTGCGATCGCAATCGGTTGCCAAATTTGCCATGACCTAGCCACGTCTTCTGCTAGAGTCGCAAAGGCATTGAGGGCAGAGGTAACCGTAGTCTGGTTGTCATCGGTTAACCCTGTTTCCAAAGCTTTGAGATCACTGGCTAGGGTTGGATATAGATTGTTAAACCGCACCAGGGTATCCAACAGTGGATCAATAGTATTAGTCGTATCGATAATTGTTCCAACACCCACTGGATCCGCAATCTCTGCATTAACTGCATTACTCAGCACAAGGGTAAAGGTTTCATTATTTTCAACAACATCATCGCTGTTGACTGTCACCTCAATTTCTTTGGTGGTTTCACCGGTCGCAAATTCCAGAGTGCCGCTAGTTTCAGCGTAATCTTGCCCTGCTTTTGCGGTTCCATCCTGGGTTTGATAATTAACAGTAACAGTCTGTTCAGAGGGAGGAGATAAGGTAACAGTGAAAACTGCAAATGTTTCGTCTTGATTTTCTTCGGGTTCTTTCAAAGAGACATCATCAATGGTTAATTTAGAGGAACCATTGTATTCAATCCGGCATTCAATGGTATCTTGAGCCACATCGGGATGTTCATAGAGGAAAACATAATTCCAGTCTCGAATATCCTCAGCACTGAGAATCTCACCAGCAAAGCTGTCGGGGTCAGGAATTGCTGTATGGGAAATCAGAGAAGGAGGAAGGGGAAAATCCCGCAAAGGAATGGGAATTTGAACATCTCCAATTTGATTAGGCTCATCGTTGAGAGGTTGAATAAAATTGAGCCAAGAGGAGGTGGAATTAGTAGTATTAATCTTGTATTCCAACTCATTAACCTGATAGTTCAGATTAACCGCAATATCTTCGTAACGCTGAGGAGTTTGGGTATTGAAGAAGAAGGTCAGCGTAGACTTACCATTGTTGGCATCGCTCAGGGAAATTTTAGCTGGAGATAAGGTGAAATCTATCGATTGAAGCAGAGCTTGCTTTTCTGTGTCAGAACTAGTGGAGTTGGGTGTACTTTCAAGATTGGTGTAATAAGCCCCGCTCATCACTGGTTGCCCAGATAAACGAGGAATATCTTGACCAGACCATTGATAGCCATCAGCGATCGCTACATCCACGTTATATTGAACAATGGTTTCAATGTCGTAAGCATCTGCTAAATTTGTCAGCAATTCCTTTTGGAGTGCTGCCACTGCTAAGGTTTGGCGAGTAGTATACTCTGGGGAACTTGTATCCACAGAAGTATCCAATACATGGGTCACATTGTTACTAATCGAATCTGCCAAACTTGCTTTGACATTTAAAATCCGCCCAAGCTCACCCTTTAAGGTGGTATCATTCACTGCAGGGATAGCTGTTTCCGGTTTCAGGATATCTTCAATAGCACGTAAATACTTACGGGCTAAACCATTCAGGTCTACCGCATCCACTCGCACGGTTTCTGTTGAGGTTTGGTCAAGTCCATTCTGTTGGGTGTAGCTGTAAAGGTTTACTTCCCCTGACATTAAGGTATTGCTCAAAGGCGCAGCGGAAAAGAAGTAGGGGAAAGCCTCTTTGATATCGTAACTAATCCCGGTATCCCCCAGATGAACTGCCCACAGGGTATCGCTGTTTTGAGGATTAGCATTATCAATATTCCCAGCATTCCTCCCCACTGCTAGCTTTAAGTTAGGTAGTGCTTGCTCAAATGCCTTGGCAAAGGGGTCAAGGGAGGCCAGGCGTTCACTAAACTCAGCATTTTGATCATCTGAGGAGCTGGTCAGCACAACGGTTTTGGGGGCAAAATAGGCTGATACTACCTCAGCTTCAGGCACAAAGCCGGAATGCATCAAATCCTTGTTGCGCCGCATTTCCAGCTGTACGGTGACCGAGAATAGTAAATCCGTGGGATACAGAAGACTATTATTGTTATCTCGGATAGTGAGATCAACCGTTGTGCTAGCTACTGCTGGGGGAACAATCCAATTCTGTAAGGGCTCAATCAGACCCGATTCATTTTGGAGCGCTTGTCCTACTTCTGCTACAGTCAGGGGGCGTTGCGAACGCTTTTCTAACAGATCCACCGCTGTTTTCAGACAACTGAGGTCATACATGCGATGAATAATGTCCAATGATGTCTGTAAGGTGTCGATCAATACCTGATCATCGGGTTGACCATGGGCAGTTTCGATATTAGCGATCGCGTAGCGTGACCTTTGGTCAATCGCATTCAGGACATCATCTTCTTGGGTATCAGATTCGCTATAAACCGTTGATGGCTCGAATTGGGGTTTAAGGTTACCTTGAGCATCCAGCAGTGTTGCTTTCAAGATACTCAAGGAAGATTCACTATCACTGGGATCAAGTAAAGCACGTAACGCAATTCGATTTGCCCCTTCTAAGTTGTCCAGTTGCTCATAAATAGCATTCACCGCCCCAATGCTTTGCTGGGCTTGACTGGCTTCGGCATCAATAGTATTTTTGAAGTTAACCAGGGTTTGCGCCCATCGAGAGGTGAGGGTGTAGAAGGTTTCATCGGTTCCGGTCTCGATAGTTTGACTGATGAAAGCCGCTAACCGTTCTAAGTCACTATTTACCGTATCGTCACTGTTGTAACTAATCTTAGTCAGGGATGCCAAAACCGGACGGACATCGATAGCAGTATTGCCACTCAAGAGTCCGGCCAGGGTTTGGTTAGCGATCGCTACTGCTGCTGGGGTAATTTCCGTTCCCATGGTACTGGTTAAGGTACTCAGGGATGTGGTTTGAGCTGTGGATTGTACCACTGCTAGAGAGTCAGCGTTCTGTGCAGAAGAGGTATCCAGGGTAAAGCGATCCGGAATGTAAAGGGTTGCCCCGGACTCTAAGGCTAAACTGGGAGTTTGAAGGGCAATATCCCCTGCTGTGGTTTGATCGGTAATAATTTGACTATCATGGGCAGCAGCAATAGCAATCATTTGGTCAAAGCTATCCCCACTGGTGACAGTGTAGTTAAACAGCACGTCAGCCAGGATTACATCCTCCGTACCAAATAACCCAGTCATATCGCTGACACCAGCAGCAACCACAGCTAATTGACTAGCGATCGCAGACTCAGTCAGAATATCACTGATATTGCCCACCGCTTGTACCGTTTCCAACACCGTGCGATGAAGGTTGGTTTGTAGATGAAGCTGCTGAGTTAGGTAAGCAATGGTGTTCTGTTCCGGCAGAATTGCCTCAGCAATGGTATAGTCTAGGGCACCCACTTCAGCAACCATGCTGGATTTCAGCACATCGATAGAGCGAACATCAGTAGTGGCGATAAACTGGTTAAGGGCAATGTGATATAGACTATCCTGAGCCTGGATGGTGTAATCAAGGCTACTATCGGGCATTGTTATGGTTATTGTCGAACCTGCCACCAGTAAATCCTGGCGTTGGGCATTGGCAAGAATAACCGTTTCAACAGTTTCTATCCTAGAGGTATTGGGGAATGCCGCTACGATCGCACTCCAGGTCTTGTCAGTAATAATCTTGATGTCTACATTAAACGGAGTTGGTGTTGCTTCATCTTTCTTGGTCACCGTGACCGTTAATGTTGTGTCCGTGGGGAAAATTTCCAGATCACGAATGGCCTCAACCACGTCCTGGGATGCTGCTAACAGACGGTCTCGAAGACTGCCCAAAGTTTCGCCATCCTGGGTTGTGCTATCCAAGGCTGAAACCGTAACCCCTGCAAGCAATACCGTCGATTCATTCTCTGCAATAATCTCATTGATCCGGTCAGTCAGGATCTGGTCAAACTCCAGATCCAGGTCAGCATTTTCCAGCTGCAATACCCCATAGGCAATTTCTTCTAGGGTGGCGTTTAGGGTAACGTAATTGTTGACGTGGGGTGCTTCTAGACCCTTGATCAGGACACCATTGGTTAAAGTTTGGGTCGTATCTAACCCTTGAGCAATGGTTTGTAGGATGATTTCGATCAGGTGGTCTTCCTCTAGGGCGAGTTGTGCGATCGCAATTGACTCGAAGGTATCCCCATCTTGAACGGTATAGCTTACGAAATGATTAGCGGTATCGGTGTAAGAAATAATCCCACCAACTGCTAATAAATCCGCCGTTTTTGCATATTTGGTGACAATTTCCTCAACTTTGTCACTTTGAATGCCGTAATCTTTGTTGAGCTTAGTTGCGATCGCATTTAAGTTGTTGCTTGGCTCAACCCGAATACCTACAGGAATCTGAATATTTTGAGGACTGGTGAAAATACCACTGACTGCAGTATTACTATCCCCTAAATCTCCAATATCACAACCATACTGATTAGCAACGGATTCCAGGTTTTCACTGTTAGCAGCCACTGTATAGGTAAATTGCTGCAGATATTCCAACGTGACCAAATACTTATAAACATTATCCACAAAGCCCGTGAAGGCCGCACGCTGGCTATCAGTCAACTCCTGGTCACCGCTGGGAATCACCGATGTACTCACCGTAAAGGTTAAGTTCGAGTCATGAACCTGATAGTAAATTTGTTGATAGGTGGCGCGGTCAGTTTTAATCTGATCCAGTACCTCAGTGAAAAGATTCCCAGGAGTGGGAATATATTTAGATTGGTCTAACACCAACTCCAGAATCAAATTAGCAGTCTTATCATCCTTGCTGGTAATCCTATAGCTTTCACCCACCGAGGGCCATTGATTAATACCTAAAATCGGGTCAAAATAACCTAATTTTTGGCTAATACCTTCCGCAAAGTTCCCATCGCTTCCTAAACGATTGCCATAGATATCTTGCCAGCGAAAATCCAACGTAAAGGTATCTCCAATGCCGTAATAGGGATTGAGGGTATCCTTGAGAATTTCCGGTAATGCTTGGGATGGTGTGTTGGCTGCGGTAGTTAAAGCATAAACCGGCAAGACTTTTTCATAGACCCATGTTGTATTATCCTCATCTTCTTCAATCGGTCCGATCGGTAGACGGTCTTGCCCGGTTTCAAAGTCAGCTGCTGTACTGGGCACCTGATAACTCAAAAGCTGATAGAGGTTTTGAATCTCATCGGTCGCAGTATCATTGTCTTGAGCTTCAATGGCAGTACGGGTAAGTCTAAAACCAAGATTTCCCGCCGGAATCCTCAACACATTAGTTGTTTCACTACTGGTGGCAAAAATTTCGCTGACACCATTGAGTGTACTACTCTGGGGATGACCAGATGGAATATTAAGGCAGTTGTTATAGCTAGCGGCAGTACTGCTAAAGGTCATTAACACAGTTACCTGAGCCGTGTCCCCATCAGCAAACAGAGAATCTGGTAAGCCCTTTTGTTCATCATTTTCGGTATAGCTATAGTTGAGGTAATAGCCTTCACTATTTACAACAGTGCTTTCCTGTACCAGTCTTAATAATGGTAGGAAAGTTGCATCATTACCTGTCTCTAGTTTCACCGTAGGATTATCCCCAGAATCTAGGGATAAATTCGTCTTCAGCATCAAGACTTCAGCACTAGCATTACGGGTCAGAACTTTCGAGTCACCACTGTCATCCAAATACAACAAGGTCAAGGTTGTAGGAGTTACGTTTGCGGTCAGAATATTTTGCAGCAATTGCCGACTAGCGGTTTCAATCCGTTCAATAGCGTATACGGTCGGCAAAAATCCGCTCCCATCTGAGGTGGAGACTTGGCGGATTTCCAATGTTAATTTAGTTGCCCAAGTATATCCTGGGTCAATCTCCGCAGTATTTAAGGTTTCCCCATCTTGAACTGGCTGCTGATTGTAGAGAAGGGTTAAGCTTGTCTGGTCAGACTTAGACTTGAGATAATCACATAAACCGGAAGGAAGTTCCCACAGCAGATTGTTACTAGTTGCTGCATTGATAGATTCATTCCAGTAAGTTTTTTGGCGAATAGTGTATTGCTGGTTAGTGGGATTGTAAAGCCCTACCACTGTTGGAATATTTGGAGACGTTGTGGGCAAAATTCCACTGGTTGCTGCTGCATCAAGCTGCTTAATCGTCTCAATGGTGTTGTAGGGAGCAGTATCCGGGAAAGGGTAATTGAGTTCAGGGGTTAAGGTTGCACTATCGCTGTTCTCGCTTGGATCATCAATTAGTCGAATCCAAGTCAACATATCCGGTTTGGATAACCGAATTTCATTGGGGGTAATCGTTACGGTCTCACTATCCCCTTGTGTTGCGGGAGGGGTGCGGGTGACTGTGACGGTAAATTGTTGTCCTGTAGCAAGATAAGCAGCTTGTTGTCCATTAACGGTTGTAGTGCTACCTGTAAAGGTGGGGATTCGCAATCCATGCAACAAGAATCGTGAGGTCATTCCCGCTAAGGATTGGAATGACTCACCACCATTGAAATTATTTAATAAAGTGCCTAGGGTAATCGTACCATTGGCATCAACCCCATCTTTTTTATCCCTAACATGATCGATGCCAAGCTGCACCGCAGAACGAATAATTAAGGTGAAGTAGTCAATAAATAAAAGTTCAGCGATCGCTAAACTTCCAGATGCATCATTGGTCGGTAATTGTCCCAGAACTTCTTCTGTGCTCTGGTTATGGTTATAGTTGAGGGATTGGAAATAGGTTTGAATCGCCTTGATTTGATCAGGAGAATATTTCGTACTATCAAAATCAACGGTATTGAGAACAGTATCAGCACCATCCTTGAGTTCCATCTCAAGTTGAGGAAACATCGGGAAAATGGTACCACTAATTTCCGTATTATCGATGGGGCGGTCGGTGATATCAAATATAAAATTCCTAGACAAGAATCGAATTAGCGGTTCCCAAAAATCATCCGCAGCTTCTTCCTCTAAGTAGTTAACGAATAGGGTATAAACATCTTCTAACAATTCCAAGGTTAAGTCTTGATTATCAACATTGACAGCACTTGTGTCGATATTTAAAGCATTACGCTCACTATCTGATAAATAGGCATAAATCACCCATTTAAATAGGGCTTTAACTAACTCATCAAAGTCCGTATCATTATCATTGGTAGAGTTATCATCTAGAGGAATCGAGTTTTCCATAAACAATAACCCGATACCACTTACTTCTGTTTCGGTCTTAGTAAAGGACGGTTGAAAATAAATATCGAGGCGAAGCTTGTCGTCTTTTACAGTTTCCGTGCGCACGTCTCCGGGGAGTGCTAGCTGAATTCCCGTTGTGCCATCATCCCATCGCAATGACCGTCCACCAGATGTTTGGGTAGTGACATTTGTAGTAGTGCCAGATGTTTGGGTAGTGCCATTTGTAGTATAGGACTTACGAAGTTGAGTTGGTTTTGCCCCCCTAACCCCCCAATTTTGGGGGGGAATGATGTCAAAGTCCCCCAGAATTGGGGGATTTAGGGGGCTTTGCGTAAGTCCTGTAGTAGTGCCATTTGTACTAGTGACATTTGTAACTCTTCCTGTGCTACTAGTGCCTTGGGCTTTAGCAAAACCAAAGGAGCGATTAGCCCTAGCATTTTTCTGGATTCGATAGGGACGCACGGTTTGAGCACGGGCAGTAAATACCGGCACAGTGGCTGCCATGGCTCCCCCAGAACCAGCAGCGAGTTGCCAGGGTGGTGTGCTATCTGAACCGAGGACAAATTGCTCCCGCACGGTCAAGTTAAACTTAAATCTGATCCGGACAAAGGCAATCTTGATCGATGCTCTGACAGAAACCTTAGCCACCAGAGCCACCTGAATAGCTTTGTATACCTCCACCACAAACAGCACCGCAACTTTAACCAGGACTTCTATATCAACCTGAATCACTTTAAAGTCCACGACACCATAGATCCGACCAACAATGGCTACACCACCCTGAATCCGGTAATAGGTGGCCTTTTTCTGATTAGTATCGGTGGGATTATAGGTAGCAAACACCCCTTGCAAAAGGCCATGGATGGTAATGCTGAATTCCGCGCGCAGAGGACCTTTCTTGATAATTTTCCCCAACCCGACCTGTAAGCCAATGCCAAATTCTAATACCGGGTCAAAGGTGCCACTAACAATGTCGGGAACACTGGTAGCTGTTTCTGCACTCAGTTTATTGAAATAGAAGCCCCCTAATCCTAAAAAGATGCCCACATTAACGGCAATGGATCTGGAAAAGTCACCACCCCAAGGGAAGCCCACATCGATACCAAAGTCTCCATTGGTATAGATTTCAATGGCAACCACTGGCAGGGTAATATGAACAGCGCCAAAGTCGATATAGCGCATGGTGTCCGGTAAAACCAGCTCACTGCGATAGACCCCGACAGTATCACTAATGCGGCGATAGAGGATTTCAAATTCAAATCCAGCAAAACTCTGTACTGGGGGTCCCGACAAGCTAATGCGCAGCCCGTAGATAAAGGGATCGTTGAAAATTACACTGATCTCAATGGCACCCAAAATCACAAATTGGGCACCAATTAACCACCCACTCTCTGCACTAAACTGAATGGGCTGACCTGAAAATTGAATCGGTTGAGTGGGGTCAGAACTTACGGCTGAGGGTAAGGACTGTAGCAGAGCTGTGAGGGGATTTTGCCGCCGTTTAATGGGAGGAAGGGGTACCAAGGTTTGGCGCATCACCGTGGTGAATTGCTCAATAGTACGAGCTTGTTGCACAATTTCTGGTGCGAAGGCAACCCGTTGTCCCAAAGCCAGGAACTTCAGCTCGAAGATCGGGGCTTTAGTGCTGGGCACTTCTGGGGGATTTTCATTGACTGGGTCCCACTGAACTCGCTTTTTGGGTTGTCCAGGAATACTTAAGTCTACTGCGATCGCTATTTTTTTATTGGATGCTGTTCTAGCATTATTTTGTTGGGCACTAACCTGAGATGACTTAGTCCCAAACTGGTAAGACAGTCCCACATTGGATACCTTAGCAATCAAGACATTCAGGGTAGCCTTGTAGGAAATGGTGATGGATTTATTGGTTAGGTCTATCTCCAGACTAAACTTATCTAGCGCTATTTCTTGTTTAGCAAATTCATCCCACGGTGGGTCGAGTTCAAACTCAATAATGCTGGAGTCATAGACGCTGACAATATAGGCAATCAGGTCACCAATGGTGGGATTCTTATCCCTGACCACACTAACGCTAAACCGCAACAGTTTACGATTATTGATATTGGTGTACACTGCGCTCAACAACAGGGTACTGATTTGGAGTTGGAAAATTAACTCACCGGTAGGATTTGCCAGGGCTTGGGATGAACGACCAGAGCTAGAGGTGCTACCGGTTTGGCTAAAGGTATAGATAACCGAGAGTTGTAAGGTATCGAAAAAGGGAATAGAGGCTTTGACCGTTCCTGCGATCGCTCCTTTTAGGGTCGTAGAGGTTCCCCCTGGTTTATTACTCGACCTTTTAGTAATTTGAATCGCCGCTTGGATTTGCAGGGTTTCTTCCCCTGGCACTAAAGCAATGCCAGTATCCCAATCCATGGATCCGGTGAAGGTATAGCGGGATTCGACGATTTGGGTACTATTCTCTTGATAGCGGGTTTGTTGTAGCGCAAATGCCAAGGAAACTACTAAATCCCGCAACCCATACTCATCGAGTTTATCCTGGGAAAACCCAAAAGCTTTGATAACTTCGGTAATGCTGATATTTTGAGCAGTGGCAGAAAATCCCCACTGACTGACAATCTGGCTCCCCCCAGAATTGGTAACCTGTGACGAAAATTGATGGGCGACCTTAACCGCAAATTCGCCCCCAAATAACTCAAACAGCCCCTCAAATGAGAGTTTTCGCTGCTGGGAGAGGGATTCTGCCGTATTCTGTTGAGTGCCATTTGTTGAACCAGAAGATTTGACCGACGACACTGACAGCGCAAGCTGTTCGATGGATAAGGTTGGTCCCGAATCGAGGGTAATCGACCAGGGATTTTCAATGGCAGCCTCAAAAGAAAATGCCCCTTTATCCGGTCGCAATTCCACCGCCATTTTGGTAATGGCTAAGTTCTGAATCGAGTCTGGTGCATCTAATTCTGGAATCAGTTCTTCCAAAAGCGCCACGACATAAAGTCGCTGTCCAGCAATCATACCGCCCCGATAAACCGTTACGTTGCGGTCTTCAATTTTCTCCAGGATCAAATTGACAGTTTCACCAGCAACGGTTAGCTCGGAGATCATACCAAAGCTAACACTGGTTGTTCTTTGCACTATTGCAGTCATGGCTCGATTCAGAAAAGATTACTAGGCAAAAATGGAATTGTCGAAAGTCAGTGGTCAGTGGTCAGCATTCAGCCGTCAGCATTCAGCTATCAGCTTAAAATAAACTTTGGGAGAATTTATAGCGTTTCTCGCAGTTATGAGGTACGCTTCTCAACCTCAAAGTCCCCCTTATTAAGGGGGATTTAGGGGGATATCTTTGTACCTTATGGGATCTAGAATTGCTATAATTCAGATTAAATATTCAAAAGCTGATAGCTGACCGCTGATAGCTGATAACTGTTCGCGTAGCGTGCGCGTAGCGCATAAGCTGATCGCTATTCTTCATTACTAACTTTGAAATAGATCCCCCTTAATTTGAGGTCTAATCCATCAATTAATTTCCCGGCATCATCTTGCCATTCTGCTGATAGTCCAACAGTGTAAGCTGTCTTGTCTTTGGCTACTGTTCCATTTGTGGCAGCACCGGGTATTCTGACATGAAATTCATCCACATATAAACCTGCTTCTAGAAGGAGATTAGCAGCATTCTGTAAGACAGTTATATCGGGCAAGACATCCGGATCGATCGCTCCTTCTTTCAGTGTGCCACCTGATTGGGCAGCCTCGTCTGCGGTCACTATAAAATCAGCCTCGACACCTAGAGTCCCGATAATACTACCAAGAGAAGTGCCCACTGTACCTAAATAGACTCTCTCCCCTGCCGGAAGTTCAACTTCAATTCCCTTTTCTTTAATCTCATTAATAGCATTTTTAGGTTCTAGGGAAATTGTCTTTCCAGCCAGTTCTAGAGAAACACCAAAAAATACTTTAGTATCTGCCATCTTCTTGCTCCTTGTTAAATCTAATAAAATCAAAAAATGTCAGTAAACTTAAACCACTATCACTTGCCTATTATAACTTATAAAATTACCATTTGTTTATAAGTTATCCAGCTTAACGTCAGCTTCCGGTGGCACCACTGATTCTTCTGGAATCTTTGTTGTTGAAAGATTATCATCAGCCACAGGATTTCCATTTGCGTCCACAAAGGTTAAGCCTTTTTTAACAATGACACCATTGGGATAATCATCAGATTGGGGTACCGAAAATACGGTTACTTTAATCCCCCTCCTATCTTCAGGTTCCGGGATAGGTTGGAAGACATCAATCTTCAACTTCATTGCCAGTTCAGGAGCAACATCTTGGTTGGTTAGAAAACTGAAATCTTTAATATCAAAGGGAAAATCCTTGGCAAAGTTGAAGGGAAACTCATCATTAATTGATCCAGTAGCCGTATAACAAGGATCTGGTGATGTACCTTCCGTAACAGTAATTGGTTTTGCCCACATATCAGATAATGGATGATTGTCAGATAAGGTGATGGGCAATTCTTCAGTAATGCTATAGGTAGTCTGTACTTCCTCCATAAACGTTGGGATATCGTTAATATCTTGATAATTAGGGATTTTCTGCTCTGCCATCGTATCTCCTGTTTATCTAAATTAAATTCAACCTATTGGTTAGTGGCTTTGTAAGCATTCAGCCGTCAGCCGTCAGCCGTCAGCTTATTTTATTCAAAAGCCAACTAGCGTGGCACAGGCTTCTAGCCTGTGACCTAACCTATAAGCTGATAGCTGATAGCTTATAGCTGATAGCTGATAGCTGATAGCTGACGTTGCTTTTAATATTTGGGTTTTCACCTTTGGTGGCGGACGCACCACCAGATAGCTGTAGTTATTTAGCATAGGCAGCATACCAGCCAACAGCATCATTACTATCCGTGGCATCAGGATTGCCAAAGATAACAATTTCGGTTTGTCCATTGGGGGGAAATGAGAGGACAAAAAACTTAAGAGCAACCTTCTTAATTTTCAACAAGTAAGCTGTACCAGAAGCGTTAGTCGAATCAACCAGTAATTCCACCGTCTTGAAGGACAGCTTCAGTACACTCTGGAGAGGAAAACCGAGCACATCCCCACCAATTCCCGGTAGCCTCAATCCCACAAAGGTTGTTGCTTTTTCCTGGGAACCATCCTGATTCGGTTCCCAGATAATCAACAGATTAACCACAAACTGAGCTGAACCCGACAATGCCCCCAAACTGCCCAAATTAAACTCGAAGTTAAAACCAAAGCCACTGTCGGGCATAGAACCACTGCCCAAGGGAGTTTTAACCGTAAGATACCCTTTAGGCTTGCTATCGGGTTGAGCAGGGTCGAGATAGACGAAGTTAGTCAGCTTGAGGGGAAATTTGCTGTAGAGACTATGGGGGCGAGCTTTACTGCGAGCGAAATCAAAGGCAATTTGGCTGGGATCCACACTAAAGGTGATATCCTGGGTACCATTGGTATGCTTGCAGTTCATCACAATACTCAGCTTTGAGAACTGGAGGAATTGTTCGTTATTGGCTAGCTCATCCAGTTTTTGCTGCAACTCCGCTGATGCTTGATTGAGAGTATCAATCCCTACTTGATAATCGTCTTCCAGGGCACGGGCACTGCGGTTGACCAGGTTGCTGGCAGTTAACACTTCATCTGACAGGGAAGTATCTGACCCAAAGGATAATCCATCAAAGGCCTCTAGGTCACGGAAATTGAGACGGCCCCAGAGGGTAAATCGTCCAATGGTGAGTGTCGTATCATTGCCTGGGGGATCTGTGGAAAAAGTGGCCTTAACGATGTCAACATTATTGAGAATATGACTATCGGGTAGGGCAAAATAGTTCTCGCCGCTAAAGCTAAAGCTATAGGTAATCACCCCATTGTGTTCTTCCGTAAAGCCCTGGAGAATGACGATATTCCGTCCTGAACGACTATTGAGTAATTGGGTAGCTTCGTCAAAGAGTTTATCTAGGGTAAGATTGACTTCACTGGAAAATGCGGTAATTTGTGAATTTTGGAACTGCACCCGTAAGTTGGCCACCTGGAAGGCATAGCCCAAGGGACCCGTTTCTGGCACGGAGTTGTCTTGATAGTCCAGCAATCCAAACAAAGAAGACTGTTCCGCTACCAATTCCCCATTTTGGGGAAAAATCGGGGTGCCATTACTCCCGACATACTGAGCATAGAAGTTATCCTGGTCTTGTATGCCACATTCTAGGGCTTTCAAGTCTTGAGGCAATCCAGTTCCAGCTGGGAGCTTGACATTTAACGCAATCATCCCTGACCAAAAGGTGCTGCTGCCAACCCGGGCTAGAGGGGCAGCATTATCCCGGTCTTTTTCAGCAGCATTGGGGTCGTTTGCCGTTGCGATCGCATTTTCAAAGAATGTCACTAAGCGATCGCGCACTGCTTTAATTTCCTTGACCCGTTCATCGGCATCCGTTGCCGTCCCGACAAATACCTCCGGTTGTTCCCACAGGGCGGTATCCTTGAGAATATCAATCAGGGGCTTATCTAGGAACTTAAACAGTAAGACCGTATCAGTATCCCCTGTGCCCTGTCGCCAATTGTCTGGATTGAGATCAAAGGTCCACCCTTGAATGGTCAGTTGATTATTCTGAAAATGCTCTTTGATAACTTGAGGAGGTTCATTGGTATCAAAGGTTTTTAGGGAAGTCGGGTCAGTGATCACCAGGAACATCTGACTGGACTGGAAAGCTGAACGGAGGGATGAACCCCGTTCTAAGTCCTGCAAACTCACATCCTCATTGTCGGTATCCTTCGCCAGTAATAGGCTATTGAGGGTTTGATAATCAGAGGAATAGGTTGCCAACAATCCCAGGGAAGTTGTACCGGTGATGGTTTCCGTTGTGGAGCTAGTGGCAGCAGCTGTCATGGCCTGAGCGTCAGGAGTAGCTGATCTACTCAAGGCACTGAATGCTTGGGGAGTTGATGTCCCTATCCCTATGCCCTGTATTCCCTGAGGTTCACCGGTAAGTTGAGTAGTGTCTGTTTCAGCAACAATTTTAATTTGTTTGCGGCGCTGGGGATTGAGGATTTGTTCCTCCATTTGCTGATAGTGCGCCAGGGTTCCACTTACGCCACCATAGGGAAACAAGGGTAAATACTCTCCCCTGGGCAGTCCTGTAACGGGAACCTCCAAAAACGTGAGGGGATCATCAGTGGGGTCTTGGTTTCCATCCTGAAACGTTGATGCTCGATACAGCAAGGACTGTTTAGGTTGGGAAAAATAGACCGGTAAATTCGTGACTTGGTCATATTCAATATATCCCCAAGCTGTAGTTGTTCCCGATTCTAGACGCTGCCCAGCTTCATTGGTCTCTACAATTTGCTCAGGAACGAAATCCGGCGCAAAGGTCGGTTTTCCAGCTTCCAGATGCAGAATATTAACCTGTTGACTCGACAGTTGAATGTATTCAATCCCCGCTAATCCACACAAGAAGTTATCTTCATCTCGTATCGAAAAGTCCTTTCCACTAGGGATAGGGGTACTCTCGTAATTGGGTACCGAGAGAGTATATTTCCCTTGGGGGACTAGATACAACGGTGAACCAAAGATGCTATAATTCTGCCCTGGACGCTCTGCAAAGATTAGCCGACTGTCCCCATGACCATGGGGAGTGACATGGATGGAATATCCCAAATTGGTGCGATAACAAGAAGGCAAGGATAAATCCGAAATAGTAGAGTTTCCTGGCTCTACAAAGGCAAAGTAAGTGCGATCGCCATTCAACGGTTGGAGTGGATCTAGGGCGCTATATAAGGTCAGATTTTGGCTACCATCCCCCTGCTTAGAATAATGGGAGGCAGCATCCCTATCTTCCCCCAGAAAGGGATATCGATGGCTAGAAATCAGGAATTCCTGGTCGCTATTCAATCCTGCAAAACCAGACAAGGGGTCACTCTGGTCTAGTAAGGAGTTTGCGGATTTGAAAAACATCCGCAGGGTCACATCCAGATAGACCAGTTCCTCAAAAGAGGCTGTGCCAGGAGATTGGTTTTGCAAGGTCAGGGCAAAGGTCAGGCAACCGGCCAACTCTCCGCTAAAGGGTAATGCGATCGCGTAGCGTCCGCTTTGCGGAATCGCTTCCCCTGCCTCATTGACCTCAATACCTTTCAGTTGATGAGCACCATAACCTGTGGACAAATAAAAGGGGTCACGTTTCGGTGATTCAGTTTCCGGTGATTCAGTCTCGGTGCTAGGGAGGTTGTGTAGAGACGGATCCAGGGCAAACAGAAATCCGTCTTTAGTTCCATTCAACTGACAAATTACACCACTAGCGATCGCTAATTCATAGTTGCGGAAATTAAAAAAGGTCAGTCGCTCTACAGTATCTGTGGGGGAAAGGGTTAGGGCATGAAATCGCCAGCGAGAGACTAACTCCTCTGGGTTATCAATCCACAAAAACCGAGTATTGCGTACCGAAGGTGTAATCAGAAATTCACCAATGCGGTCACTCAACACGGAAGGGTCTATAGCATCATTCCCCTCTAGAGCAGCTTTGAGAAATAGATATACTCCCGTCTTTATTGTCCAAGTTTCTTCCAGGGAAAGGGTTTGAGAACCTTCTATCGATCCTTCATTCACCCAAAACCCAATGCTATAGGGCACGGTAGGGTTAACGGATTCAGATAAAACGTAGAGCGCCTGTGCTGTTGATTGGGTAAAGGTAGTCATATCGTCACCCCCTACAGGACAATGCGATCGCCTTTGACCAGAGGCAAATCAAGCACCGGACTATCTTCGTCCAGGTAGATAAACCGATAGCTAGGTTCGTTAGACACCCCTTCGTGTAACAGGCGACTCAACCTCGGTTTTCCGGTAGAGTTCAGTAGGGATTCTCCCAGGGATACTGACGGAATACTGACACGTTGCTCCATCAGTTGTCGTAACGTCGTTCCTACCGGAACAAATACCGGTTGTTCCTGTAGCACCACCGTAATTTCTGGAATCACTGTTGCTCGTCCTCGGAAATAAAAGCTGGCAACGTTTGTGTTTTTATCCAGGTCTGTTACTGTTGTTGCCCCCATAATGGTTGCAGCTTGTCCGGGATCTAAGGAACCTGCAGAAGGAGCTGCCAAACTAGGATAAACTAGCCGCAAGTAGGGTTTTTGATAGCCAACTTTAAAGGTATCCAGACTACTTCCAGCCCCTACCGTAGCAATATCTGTGGTGACATAGGGCTGAATTTGGGACAAAAACCCATCAAAATTAATCATTAGGTTAGTGCCATCCCGATAACTGTTGAGGCTATAGTAGGACGTGCCACTGCCCACAAACCCTGAATTAGCCGTAGATTGGGCTGGATGAACGAATTGATAGTTTTGGTAATCGACCCGTAACCGCATTCCAGCTTGCAAATCCACTGAGCCATTAACAGTATCCAAGCCGTAGTAGTAGTAGAGAATTTCCTCAACCAACAACGGCATCCGTTCAGCAATGCGGGTTTTTACCAGGGTGAGGGTACCAGCAATCAGATTACTGTTGGTATCTAGTTGAGCAATAAAGTTGTCGTAATCGGTCTTAAGTTGATCTAGCCAATTGTCACTGCTTTCCGGAGGAGTTATGGTCAGGGTACAGCTTTGATCGGCATTTTCTGTCAGGGTAAAGATGCCTGCGGTGCTGGAAATGTTATTGGACTCCGCAGCAGTGTTGAATAACTGGGGCAATGTTGTAGTTTGGGTAATCGCAGCAGGATCGTTGGGTTTGCCCAAATAAATAACAGGTTTTTCCTCCACCACCGTAAAGTAGTAGTCCGCTTGATGGCGAAACTGTTGTGCAAAGATCACATCTACTTGGGAGTTTAACCTTGCCAAAATCGCTTCCAGGATGTGATTGGGAGTCAGCGGTGGGCGGACTAGGGTAAACTCCGGCACTGTAAAGGTGTTTACCGTCCCTGCTTGATCGGTCCAATCAAAGGTTCCAGAGACTTTTGCCAAAAAGCCTAACTCAGTCAGTTCCAGGATTACAGTGGCGTTCATCACTGATGCGATCGCTACCTGGTCGATAATCTTGTGGGAGGTACCGGGTTCAAAGATTGGACCCAAGGTAACTTCAAACGGTAGACTCAAATTCCTTTGCCCTTCCAGGACAAACTGCTCATTGCGCCACCAGCCATGGAGTACAAGGTTTTCTCCCAACCAATTGCCCTTGAGAACGACTTTCCCATCTTCAATCCCCAGGGGGTCAAATTGACTCCGTTGTTGATCGTGACGAGCAAACAGTAGCTTGAAATCTACCGTCCAATCAAATGGGCGATAATCCCTTAATTGGGGGAGTACTAGTTCAGACACAGAGGTGATGGAAGACATCTGCCAGATCTCCCCGGTGGTATCTGATTTCAGGAATAGACACAACCCCTCTAGGGTATTAATTTGTCCTAATCCGATTTGAAAATCGAATTCCGGTGAATTGAGGGCAAGTTTACCTGGCGCATCCCCTTGAACTGCCGTAAAGGGAATTGACGTTTTCCATAACGTGCTATCCACTTGTCCCCACTTAAAGTACCAGCTTGGGGAGCTTCCAGGTTCTGATTCCCATTCCAGGGCAATCTTGGTGAAGTCAAACTCAGGGGTAACCTCCCGGATTTCAGAGGTGTCAACCTTAAGATTGAGCTTAGACTCTGAATAATGCTCTACATCCGGCATACCCTCCAAAGTCAGTTGAGCAGTTAGGGGTTGGTCCAAGGGACTGGGCATATTAGTCAGCGTCAGGTTGCCCAAAATTTCAATGGTGGGGTAGTAGCGCTGGTAAATCGCCTCTGGTGTCAGGGCGGAGTCATAAATTGCCACCTCGTAGAGTTCCCCTTCCCAAGGGAAATCTTGATTTCTTGGGGATTTGCCCCTGCGATCGAGAAATAAAACGTCATTTGCTAACGCTAACTTAACCGCAGGGTGATTTGTCCAAGGATTAAGTTCGTGATCATCATCCCGGTTTTTCCAAGGAGAATCCTCCTCATCATCCCGATTTTGCCAACGATTATCCTCATCCTCATCCCGACTTTCCCAACGATTACCCCTCTGATTCCTATTTCTCCAACGATTACTCTGCTGATTCCTATTTCTCCAGAAATGACGCTCCTGATTATCGCTATTAATCCATTTTGAATTGTCTAGCTGCCCATTGAGATACAACTTGGCATTATCACTCTCATCCCCCAAGTTATTCTGTGAGAAAGTATAGACAACATAGGTTAGCTCAGTTGTTACTGTGTCGGGACTTGTGGTCAGGATTTGCCAATATCGGTTTCTATCATTAGTGTCGGTGCGCAATAGCACACTATACTCGTCGTGATGGTACCAATCCCCCGACCACTGATTTCCATAACCCTTTAGCCATTCTGAATCCCCTTGAGCCAGAGTCACATAGGGATTTTCAGGATCTTCGGATAGAGTAAGGACTATAGCTGGGTATTTTTGACCCGTTTGGCTAGGCTTAATCCAGGTTGCAATAGTGATTTCGTTGCTTTCTTGGAATGCCTTGATCAGTTTGCTAGCAGAACTTAGGTTTGCCGCTTCTAGGGTGGCATTTTCACTCTCGATCAAGCCATCTTTAACAGCAATAGACCCTAATCCCCACTGCACTGTTTCTGGCTCCGTTTGAATCCGTAAGTCGATGGCTGGTGCATCTTCGCTATTCCTCAAGGAGCAATCATAAACCCATTCTCCCGACTTTTCTCCAAACCAATAGAGAACTTGGGGTTGAAGAGGATTTGACCCAGGTTTGACCGTAAAAGTCGTCAACTCTAAATTGCCCCAGGGTTGAATCGGGATTTCCTGAGGATTATTGGGATTGTAATTAAAAATCAGTTCAGAGCCATCGCTCAACCCGGCCTCAAGGACAATATCTTGACCAGAGAAAACCGCCGTCACTGTTCCACTGACAGTGGCGGTTTCGGAATTAAGTTGCTGGGTAAAACTCAGATTTAAATCTTTGAAATGGGTTGAGCCTTCCGGACTAAATCCAAAAGAGTCAGTAGATTGAACTCCTAACGTAAATGAATCGCTGTCGTAGGTGAGTTCAATAGTATAAAATGCATCGAAAGGTGAGGCTGGTAATCCCGGTAAAATTAGGCTAGCTTGATAAACTCCCTTATCAATGGGTGCTCCAGGTTTGAGAATTTGTGCAACTGATGATTCTGCTAGAAACTCAGAGATTGTTTGTTTACTATAGCGTTCCTTATCGAGTCCCTCAGGAATTGTAATCCAATAAATCTGGAAACCAGTCTGAGCATCAATCTCGTATTTAAAGTAGTACTCAGAACCTAGACTCAATAATGTTATAAATCCGTATGCGAGCATAAAAACTCCCTTGAATTCTACGTAAGGATTCAGCAACGTTGGTTATGGAATCAAAGAAGGAGCAAGTGCAGTTTTATCAAGTTGAGCCGGTCGAGCTTGCTCAACAAAATCTATCACAGACCACCCCTAAGGAGAGCAGTTTTTTTACTAAACTTAATATTTACTAAACTTAATAAATTAGCCGATAAATTACGCTAACTTAGCAGTATCTTGAAACTATTCCCTAGGCCGAGAGCCACTCCAGCTTTTTCCTTGATGTCTTTGCTGTTTGCCTAGTTGACGTTTAGGTTTTTATACTGTATCTTGTTTTTATTATTTCTGATTTTCCGTTTTTTTGAGTAGGTCTGTTGATGGCGGTTTTGATTAAATTTTGCGTTCTAATTCTGCTACTTACAGGCAGTTTATCTATTTCTTGTTTCAGTTCTTCTATTGTTGCTTGCTGCTGAGCTATAGCCTTCGCTACAGTAATGAGCATTTCTACCACTTCCTCCTTCGGCAACTGGTTGAATCGTTCTGGTTCTAGTTCGTTCGGCTGGTTTTTGGTCACGATCGCAATCCTATACGGTTGTCTCGCTTTTGTCAATACCCCACTATGTTAATTCTTACTTTAGTCGGGGAATCAAAAACGACTTGGCAGTTAAAACCACCGTCAAAACTTGACATTTTGTTCCCAACATGTATTTTATTTGCTACACTTTGAGCAGTAGAGTAAAGCGATAAAAGTTTGATGTTGCTCTAGGAAATCAAAATTCAGGATACTGAAGATAATTGCAGAAAATTTAATGAAGTTTACCTATAATAATATTGGCCTATAGCAATCCGTGTAGGAATTGAGAGAATTTTGATGCGATATTCCCTACTCCCTACTCCCTACTCCCAGATCCGCTGTTCCCTTTGCTATATAAAAATTATTAAAGGATATACGGTAAAGAAAAAAAAACGAAATGATGCCTGAAATTATTGCCAAAAATTAGCTGATAATTCGTAAGCATATGCGCTACGCGCACGCTTACGCGAACAGCATTCAGTCGTCAGCTGTCAGCCGTTGGCCTTGGGCTTTGGCCACGCTACGGGAATGGCCATGCTATGGGAATCGCCAACGGCTGAATGCTTACAATTAGATCAGCCCACTCGACGAAAGGGGAAAGACTCACAGTGACGTGGGAAACCCCCGCATGAAGGCGCTGCATCGCTTTCTTATCCCCCACACCCCACACCCCACACCCCACACCCCACACCTAAGGTCAAAGTAAAAAACCTACCCTTATGAGTTGTTCCGCCCGGGGGAGGATGCCAATCGGAACCATACCCTAAAATGAGAGAGTTTTCCTATTTGATCAGCAAATTGGCTATATTGTTAATCTTTGTTAATTTTTGATAAGTTCTATGGTGAGATGCCCAAGGGATGTTACTATCCGGTGTTTATGTATAAAAATTGTTAACGTGGATTAATGGGTGGAGAGATTTGGTGAGCCACTTAAGTCTAGAGCAAGAGGAGCAACTCCAGAAAATAGGGACCTATCTCAGCCAACTCAGGCAGGAGAAATCTATACCTATTGAGGAAGTCGCTGAAAAAACCTTTATTCGATTGCATATATTGCAAGCCCTGGAAGCAGGGCAATCGGAGGGGTTGCCCGAGCCAGTTTACATTCAAGGCTTCATTCGTCGCTATGCAGAGTTTCTCAGTCTAGATGGTCCAGGGATAGCCAAAACGTTTCCAGTTAATTCTGGATTGTCCTTGAACACCGAGAACACCGAGAACACCGAGGAAACCAATAACACCAAGAACACCGAGGAAAGCCAGCCTGGTGCCTTAGTCTTGTATAGCAATACCCCCTCACAAGAGAAATCTCAGACTCTAACCTCTGCTCAACAGATTCCTAGGATTCTAGCCAAAAGCAAGACTGTTAAGACTGTAGCTAAAAGCGTACAACCCTATTATGGTTACATCATAATCGTAAGCTTGGTCAGTGTTGCTGGTGGACTAATTTATCTACTCAACACCGTTTTCACCTATATAACTAATCGACAGATCGAAAACTCATCAGTTGTTCAGGAGCAGCAAACCCCAGATAAACCAGAACAACCAGCACCAGCCCCTAAGCCAGAACCATTACCACCCCCCAAACCCAAACCTTCTCCATCTAATCCATTAATTAAAGTACGCTTGAGTATTACAGAGCAAACTTGGGTACGAGTGGTAGTTGATGGCAAAATCGCGTTGGAAGACACCTTACCGAAGGGATATCAGAAAACCTGGATTGCTAAACAAAAACTGACTGTGAGGTCAGGGAATGCGGGAGGTGTTTTGTATAGTGTGGATCAACAGCAACCAAAATCCCTCGGGAAACGTGGTGCTGTTGTACAGAGGAGTTTTAGCTTAGCTGCTCAGTAGATTAGTGGAAGTAGCTTGTAGGGTGGGCAAAAACCCTTTGGTTATGGGTGAGTATTCTAAGCATATGCGCTACGCGCACGCGTGCGCGTAGCGCATATGCTTACTGAGTATTCACGATTAGATTACTTTGCCCACCCTACTGGAATTGGTATGTTTTTTTCTAATCATTACTGATTGATGAACCATTATAAAATGGTAAGGTCAATCACTAGATCGTTAAAGTCGCGATCGCTTTTGTCACTGTCATTACCACTTAAATCTTCAAAGGCGAATGTGAATGTGTTGTCACTGCTATTTCCAAGTTGAAGGATGTGGCTCATGCCATCACTGTTAGCAGCTGTGAAAGCAAAGAATACCTCAGCATCACCATTTTGCACATCTTCCAATTCCCCATCCGTAATCAAGTAGGGAGCTAGGATAGAGCCACTGGGAAGAGTAACATCAAAATTCACCGTGGTCAAGTTTTCCTCTACCTTGAATTCAGCCACGCTGGCATCAATGGCAGCTTCTGCATAACCCTCTTGGCCAGGAGTAAGAGATTGACCCGTGATCGGATCAATTATCGTTCCCTGTTGATCAGCAATTACATAAAAGCCAATTAAATTGTCATACTTCGCCTCTCTAGTCACAGTTGCTGTAGCTTGTCCCGACAAGCCGGTTAAATCTAGCAGTCCATCAGAGGAGGGATTGTTATCGGAGCTGATCAAGAAAGCATTGTCTTGAATTGTAGTAATTTCGGTGTTGAGCTTGATAATGTCAGCAAACGTAACTTGCTTTATGGCTGCAATTTCCTCTTGGGTAAAGAAACCGCCATCCTCAATCGGTCTCTCGAACCAAAAGCGGTCAGCATCCCTTATGCGCTCGTATTGCTCCCATAGCATTGCTTGAATAGTTTCTCCGGCACTGGATGGAGCAACAGCATCTTCTGCAAACAGCCCAATCAATAAGTCGATATCTTCCACAGTGTGGTAGAGGTTTTCGAGAGTATTTGCCAACTCTGAATTTGAAGTAATTTCCGCAAAAGTGGTCACCCGTGGTAGACCGAGACTTGCTCGCACTTGGTTATAGTCAGCCAAGCCATGATCTCGTCCCCGTTGCTGATTAGCAGAGTAAAGGTCAAATCCGATCGCTCCTGGTACTAAAGCGTTGCGCAGGTCAAAAACTATATCAGTATCAACATCTTCAGTAATTGTTTGACTCGCACCGCGCAAGATATTATCTATATCGCTACTATCATTAATATTGGGTGAACCAAATGTTCTTAATAATTGCAAACTGGTGAGATTACCATCAGCATCAATAGTGTCTATACGGTTATTAGTTTGGGTATGACCAACACGAAGACCAGCAGCGGCGAATTCACTAGTGATTTCTGGGGTTTGATCAGAGTTATAGCTGCTGTAGTCAGTGATCACATCACCCACCATCTGGGGGAGCCACTCGTACAGGACAATAGTTTGATATTGGGCAATATTAATCTGGCGAGAGCGTTGATATATCTGCTCATCTGTCCAGTCAGGATGAAACCTAGAAAGTTCTTGGGCAAGGCGGTTATGATTACGCATCCAGAGGGTATGCTGGGATGCCAAACTATCGTTCTCGTTAACCCGTGTATCCCCCGCTAGAAAACCCACATCCATAAAAGCGCCTTTACCACTGATCAGTTCTCCATCAGCACCTGTGATGTTAAGGGGTAACAAGTCGTCATTAGTGGCAAATGTCTCATCTGAGAAGACGTTGAGGCGACCTTCTGAAAAAGCACGAATTGCTTGATATTCTTCTTCAGTAGATCCATAAACTACAGAAAGATCAAGCCAAGAGGTAACAGTATTAATGGCTTTTCCTGGGCTCCCAGACTCCCCAGTACCGGTGAAAAAGGCATCCCGTTCAAAGTCAAACTGCAATCCACCATCTGCCTGTGTAGAAATTTCTTGAGTGGGAGGAGTGTTTGGTGGAAAATTCGGGTCATCTGCGGGAATGTCAATGGGGAAATTGAGTAATTCTAACCGGTTTTGGTTTTCTTCTTTTGACCCATTTGCTGCTAAATCAGTGTCGTGGTTGACGAACTGACCAAAAGCCCAAATGAAAGCGCTTAAGCCATTACCATTGGGATCAGACTCTCCCTCTTCTAGTTTAGAGGTGGCATTGCTGATCACTCGGGTACTAGGGCGATCGGGTGGGTTAAGCAACACAAAGGGTGCATCAGAGACATTGCTTAAGCCTTCTGTATTGGATATGACATTCAATCCCAATCCATTTAATCGGTCTGCTTCGGCTTGGGTAAATATGGGAATCGCTTGGCGCGTAACAGTATTGCCATCTATACCGATCAGAGCATTGCCTTCTGCATCAAATGCGATACCCGCCGGTGACTGGATTCCGTCTTCATACTCAATTGGAGCCAAACGCAGCAACGGCGTATTAGGGATACCCAAAGAGACTTGGTCTAAATTATTCTTACTGCCGTCGATCAGGCGAATGGTAATCCCTTCATCGTTTACAACTAATGTGCTGTCGGCAAATGGGTCTCGTTGAAGAACACTGTTGAGATTAGTCATAACAAATAGTTCAATAAACCTAAGGCTTATCTATAAGAGTTCCCAACCGTAAGGAAAAAATCCTAGAGGTTAAGTTAAATTAGGATGTTTTGTTGTACAGCTGACACTAGAATCGACCCCTGAAAGTATTACTATTTTTAGGTAGTTTTATGGTTGACCCCTAGGATGGCTTGTGCTTAGCTGACAAACGTCACGAATAAAGAGCCTGTTACTTTTAGAGCTCCTGAAATCTTAGACTATAGATTTTAGAATTTATAAATTATTTTATATTTTTTTTATTTCAGATAGTTGAAGCAATAAACTGGAGTCTTTTTACAGGTTTTATTCGATACTAATTTAATTTACCATGAGAGGATTGTAAATACTTTTATCTGCTCTATATCAAATCTTTAATTCTCTGATGAGATTTATTTGATACTTTTACATTTTCTCCCTTTACCTGATAGGAGCTTCGGAGCAGGTAGCAGGCAACAGGCAACAGACCAAAAAACTTCTACACAAATTGCTATAGCGGAGATTTCAGAGTATTACTTTTTTTTAGGTGTAATTTGTTTAATAAGTTTTCGCCCATTTAAACGATATTTGATTAAATAAAAAAAACTGAAACTATTCTGGCTTATGCCTTATACCTTATACCTTATGCCTTATGCCTTGGATCCAATACATTTTCCTTATTACCAGCTGATGTGGTATGATAATATTTTTACTTAGATAAAGTTAAAAAAAGATAAAGACAAGGCTTCAATAAAATTTACAAAAATCCTAACTCAAGGGATGACTGGACTTGAGGGCTTAAGTTGACTAAGGTTACTTGTTTTACTTGGCCGAATAGGTCAGACTGGTTTTCGGTGCATCGCTTTTGCAAAAACACTAGGCTCGAATACTCAAAGTCCTATTATCTCGTTAGTTGAGTGATCGATTTACAAAATATGGGAGCTAGCAAAATTGAATTTGGTGTTTCTACAGGTGCCCTTATGGAGCCAACAAACCAAGGTTTTCATAGCCAATGGAGCGAAAATGCAGAAAACGCATCTACCACTGCTTGGGTGGGGTCTCTCCTGGAAAAACTGTCTACTGGAGACCGCACCGCCTTTTGGCCACTCTGGGAAAACTATCAAGACTATCTTTACCATCGCTGCTGCAGCTGGATGGGAGGTAATCGGTTCCAAGCCCAAGATGCTCTTTCTGAGATTATGCTCAAGGCTTGGGAAAAATTGCCCAAATTTGCCGCAAAGATTACCAATCTCAAGGGATGGCTGACTAAATTTGGCCATAACTTCTGTATAGACTGCCATCGAGAAAATAACTCTGGGGCAATAGGAGTAGAAAATCTCGAAGCGATCGCAGTGGCAGAGGGGAATGGCTTGGTTACTGAATTTGATACCCCAGGAAAGATTGTAGAAAATAGCGAACTATTAGAAGTAATCCGTAGTGCTCTAGAGGATTTGCCCGAGAATCAGCGCGAGGTATGTCTCTTGCACTTTGAGCAGGAGTTGTCTTACCAAGAGATTGCTCAACGACTAGATATTTCCAACAATACCGTTCGTAAACGTATCCAACGAGCCAGGGAGAAACTGCAGCAGTCGTTGCAGACGTATCTGGGCGGATTAGACGAGAAGGCTTATGGGGAGATTGCCCTTCTTGATGCAGCAAGGGAACAGGGGGGAACCCCCTGTTCCCTTGCTGCATCGCTTTTGAAGGAGATTAGGAGAGTATCCGAGCAGCAAAGTAAAGAAGAAAAAGACAGAGAAAGCCATGTCACTCCCGCTGACAAAGAGATAGAACAAGGAGATTTGGAGACAACTGAGCAGTCTTTAAGGAAGACAGAGATATCGGAAGATGGAGAGATTGTTAATAAGAGTAATTATTCCGGCGTTGCTGAATTGAACTATCAATGCGCGATCCTCTGGTTTTGGGCAAGCCCCCTAAATCCCCCAATTTTGCGGTGCGACCCAAGGGCGATTTACTCGCCCATTGGAAAGCGCACCGGGGGGGACTTTGAAAGTCTTGTTCCCCCCAAAATTGGGGGGCTAGGGGGGCTCAATCATACCCACAATCAGCAACACCATTATCCTGACATCAAATTAGAGACAACGGCAGAGGAAATAACGTCACTGGTAGAGCCAGAATCTGTTGTACCAAAGGTAATCTCTATTAAAAAAGCTCCCAATCCCCCATCAACTAAGTTCAGCGATAGCAATCCTTGCCCGATGGATTGGGTAAAACCGCGATCGCTTAAAGCAATGGGTGCGGCTCTTTTAAAAAGACAAAGAATAAGGTTTAGACAGGTATAGCAAGAGTAGGAGGAGCATTAGTAGAGCAACAAGCTTGAAAGAGTCGTTTCATTAAAGGAATACCATCAAGATACAAAG
>NZ_JAAHHM010000093.1:0-27815 GCF_010692445.1 Moorena sp. SIO3E8
TTCTTGCCTTACAATTGACCAGTTTTGGTGGCATCTTTGATATCTCCCTACGAAGCAGGTGTAGGCTTGAAGGGAACTCCAACTGCTGCTATACTGCACAAAGTCATAACTTGAGCTAATGGAAGATCCCCCCAGCCCCCAAAACAGCGGGGGGAGAACAGATAAAAAGTTCAGTTGATCACCGTGCCAAGTAGATGTCCTTCACCTGTGGGCGTTGGGACACCTGCGCACTTTACAGTAATCGGCAAGTTAAAAAAGCCGATTTTTCGTGTTATCTGTTGTAGAAGTAGGAAGCAACTGCAACGGTTTTGGATTAAGCTGATGCGACAGATTAATTTTTTGCTGATTTTCGCTTTATGTCTGGCACTAGTCTTATTTGGCTTGGAAAATACCCAATCTGTTTCCATTAGGATTATTGATGGTATCCAGGTTAAGGCTCCCTTGGCGATTGCACTGATTCTAGCCATGTGGCTTGGAGCAGTAATAGCCTGGTTATTCAACTTGTGGACGCGATTTATCAATTTTATAGGAACTCGTAAGATGGTTGGGCAGATACGCTCGAAGGATGAACAGATTAGACAATTAGAAGACGACATTCAACAATACAAAATTGAGATTGAACAGAAACAGTTGCTTTTATCGGCATCTGACCCATTGTCAGATAATCCACTATTAGACTAATTTTGGGATTGCCATTGGGGATTGGGAAAATGTCAAGGAACTGAATCTCCCCTATAGGCTATAGGATTCAATGCCTAAGCAATATAAGTCTAACAACAATGTTGTTTACTCTTGTAATTACCATGTTTTATGGTGCCCTAAGTACAACATACGAAAAGTTCTTACAGGCAACCTTGAGACCAGGCTCAAAGAGTTAATTAGAGAAGCTTGCCGGAACATGGACATTGAAATTATAGAGATGGAAGTAATGCCAGACCATCTACATCTTGCTATCGAAGTTAACCATAAGTTTGGAGTTTATAAAGCAGTCAAACATTAAACGGATTTATTCTATATATCAAAATAATTCCCCCAACTTCGCTCTAGACTGCCTACGCTTTGGAATAAAAGCTATGGGCGTTTGTACCGTTTCGGTGGGTCTATCGAAGTTATTAAGAAGTACATACAAGACCAACAGCGCCAGTAAGTTGTTCTATTTGAGCAGTAAACTTTACTGCCCATAGACGAATATAACTGCTACCATTTAATAATGCCGAAAAATAGCAAATTTATGGTTTCTTTTCAGATCAATCCTGTTTGTTTCAGAGGTTGTATTCAATGTCTCTACAACAGTGAAAATTCAAGAGGTAAAATTTACGCTTCCTGATTTTCGTTCTCCTATTTGTCCTCCCTCCAAATCATAACAATATCGATGCTACCGGACTTGATGTCACCCCTTACAGGACTTCCGGAATAACTTTACTTGTAGAGTCACCCTACTACTTATAGCTTATAGCGTTTGGTGCCCAGTTTTGTGTAAGTCCTGCTGTCAGTTAATTGACCAACAGTATCAAACAAGACATGGCTATATATCTTTAGTCTATTGACTTGATCCTATAGATGACTACAACACCTGCTACCGAAGCGATCGCTATTCTCATTGATGTGGCACAGCGGGGAGAAATTGACCCATGGGATGTTCAGGTAATTGATGTCATTGACCGCTATCTAAGTACACTGGCATTAGACAGTGATCCAGAACTTGGATACCGTGACACGGACTTGTCTCAGTCTGGGCAAGCGTTTCTATGGGCATCCATGCTAGTTCTACTGAAAGCCGATACCTTGGAACGTTTAGAAGAACCGGAGGAGTTAGAGGAATCCGAAGAACTCGATGAGTCCGAGGAAATTGGTGGCAGGGGAGATAGAGGTTTGCCTCGCAATCTAGAACGTCATCTACGCCGTCGCTCTGCTGCCCGACCCCCTAAAAGACGCCCAGTAACCCTGCCAGAGCTAATTCAACAGTTGCAGGAGATGGCAGCCCAACTGGGTGAAAACCCCTTACCTTCCCCTAAAAAAGGGACTCGCTCTAGTGCCCGTAGTCAGGCAGCTCGTATTGCCCATCTAGCTCATGATGAAAACTTGACCGAGATTGCCAAACGGCTGGAGGAATTTCTATCCCGCTACTGGTATGAGCTAGCGGTAGACAACGATTGGCTGAATTTAAATCAGTTGTTAGAGTGGTGGACGTTATCCCCATCATCAGTTGCATCAACTTCCCTTGGTTCTTCTTACCAGGAGGACAAACTCAGAACAGCCAAGATGTCGGGAAAAGCTGACATAGAAACAGCGATCGCTCCTATTGAATCACGAATAGGGGACAGAGTTAGTGTTTTCTGGGGACTGCTATTGTTATCTGCTCAGTCTAAGGTTGAGTTATGCCAAGAAGAATTCTACCAAGATATAAAAATCCGTAAATTGGAGTAATGAACCCCACGCTTAAAAGCGGGTAATTATAACATCAACTAGCCTTGTCAGGAAACCAGTAATTCTCAACTGGGGTCACTCAAAGCATCACTCAAAGCACAGGTTACAGAAAATTCCAGCTTGTTTGCCCCTGTGTAATAGCGGTGGCTATGAAAAAGAGTTAGGGACTAAAGTCCCTCGTGCTAATCGTGGGTGAGAGTTCAAGGACTAGTTAGAATCGTACTCAATTGCCCACATCAACCTCTATGGATTTAGTTTAAGGAGAAAAGATACATGAAAGCCATGATTCTGGCAGCTGGCAAGGGAACTCGCGTTCGCCCTATCACTTACACTATTCCCAAGCCATTGATTCCCATCCTGCAAAAACCAGTAATGGAGTTTTTACTAGAACTATTACGACAACATGGTTTCGACCAAATTGTGGTCAACGTCTCTCACTTGGCTAACGAAATTGAAAGCTATTTTCGAGATGGGCAACGCTTTGGCGTTGAAATTGCTTATTCTTTTGAAGGTCGCATTGTTGATGGTCAACTGGTTGGGGAAGCCCTCGGCTCAGCTGGTGGCATGCGTAAGATCCAGGACTTTTATCCCTTCTTTGATGATACATTTGTGGTGCTCTGTGGTGATGCCCTGATTGACCTGGACTTGACAGCAGCACTTAAATTCCATAAAGAAAAGGGAGCAATTGCTACCCTAGTGGCAAAACCTGTACCACGAGAACAGGTGTCTAGCTACGGTGTCGTAGTTACAGATGAAACTGGTCGCATCAAAGCTTTCCAAGAAAAGCCCTCAGTGGAGGAAGCCCTCAGTACCAATATCAACACAGGAATTTACATTTTTGAGCCAGAAATCTTTAACTATATCCCCTCTGGTCAGGAATATGACATTGGCGGCGAACTATTTCCCAAACTTGTGGAAACGGGGGCTCCTTTCTATGCGGTACCAATGGATTTCCAGTGGGTTGATATTGGTAAAGTCCCAGATTACTGGCGAGCTGTTCGAGGTGTGCTGCTTGGAGAAATCAATAATGTACCGATTCCCGGCAAAGAAGTCGCTCCCGGAATCTATACTGGCTTAAATGTGGCCGTGAATTGGGACAAAGTAGATATCAAAGGTCCGGTTTACATTGGTGCTATGACCCACATCGAAGATGGGGCAAAGATTATCGGACCAACTATGATTGGTCCCAATTGCTGGATCTGTAGCGGAGCAACGGTTGAGAATAGCGTCATTTTTGAATACTCTCGCCTTGGAGCCGGAGTACGTCTAGTGGATAAGCTAGTGTTTGGACGCTATTGTGTTGACAAGACTGGTGCGGCTATTGATGTTCAGGCGGCAGCCCTAGATTGGCTGATTACTGATACCCGCCAGAGTTTGCCTGTCACTGAACCAGCAGAACGACAAGCGATTGAGGAAATCCTCAGCAGCAAGATTTAACAGGTTCACGTAAGTCCTCGTCCTTATAGAAGGCGGGGATTTACCCAGCTAAATAGCTTTAAAGAAATTTTCCAATTCAGGATCACACCAGAGGATCACGCGTATTTGGTAGTTGCTACTTTGAAATCTTGACTATAATGGAGAAAGGAAATAACTCCAAGGGGCCTTAATGGTTTCGACGTGTTGGTGAAAGCTGACCCGTGATTCAGGTCGAGAGTGAGTCTTCTCTCGCAAATACCGGACTCAAAAAAATTGTAACTGCGAACAACATCGTTCCTTTTGCTCGTAAGGCTGCACCTGCTGTTGCCTAAACACCTATAAACAGGTTCGAGCGTCTGTAGTTTGACTCCGTTAAGGACTACGGACTTAACCCCAACGGATGCTCTAGTAAGCTGTCTTTGGTCGGTTTGCTAGCTAAGACTTCACCAAAGCATCCTGTCATCCGGGATAATGGATGATCCCCGCTCCGAGGGTTAAAGGGGCTATGCCTGTGAATGAGCGATAAGTAAATAACCAGGGCGGACACGGGTTCAATTCCCGTAGGCTCCATTAAAAAATAAATATGACTATAAATATCACCTATTAAGATTTATTTCCCTGGATCAATTCAGAAAATCAGCGTTAATTTTTTCAGTGTTGATTTTTATTGTCTTAGGAACCATTAAAGAGGTTATTCTTAAACTTGATTATAGTTAACTCTAATCTCCAATCAATAGTTCCAGTTCTGTATTGATTGGTCTGTTGATAGCAGTTATCAAAAAGTGTCGGTAAGTCTTGGAAAAATAGGATTAACTTTACTGATAAAAATAAGATAAAAATAACAGGAGTGATTATCCTGTCACTAATTAATCAATCTGTTATCGATGCCTGTTTATTTGCTAAAGCTAACCCCACCTCAATCAAACATTCTCAATAAAACATTGTAGATAGGGTTAGCTTTAGCATTCTGTTCAACCTGGATTTAGTACTATCGGGTTAACAACTTATAACGTGATATTAATAAGCACCATGCCTATTAAAGATTACCATGATAGTTTTCACAATCAGCTTCAGGTCGTAGCCAATAGACCACTTATGTTGGTAATCCAAGTCCATAAGAACGATATCTTCAAAGTCAGTCACCTTTGAACGACCATTGGCTTGCCATTCACCAGTGATTCCAGGTTTAACTCTTAAACGCTTGTAGTGATGGCGGTTGTAGCTCATGACTTCATCAAAGGTAGGAGGACGAGTTCCAACTAGGCTCATCTCTCCGATCAAGACGTTCCAGAATTGGGGAAATTCATCAAGACTGGTGCGGCGTAGAAAGCCTCCGATCCGACTGATACGGGGATCATTTTCATTTTTGAATATATGACCTTTAGCTTGGTTTTCTACTAAGTGCTTGAGTTTGTCTGCACCCACGATCATTGAACGGAATTTCCAGATTCGGAAGGGTTTCCCATTCAGACCACAACGGATCTGACTATAAAATAATGGACCGGGATCGACTATCGACATAGCGATCGCAATCGGAATTGCGATGCTCACGGTAATTAATAATCCAACCAAAGCTCCAATAATATCAATTAATCGCTTGATAGTATTGTTGGCAGACTGATGAACCTCTTGCTGAAATAAACAACTTGGTATTCTGTTATCCCAAATTGGTGAATCAATCGAGGTATAAGCAGAAGACTTGGAGATAATCACGGCTTTTTCTTAGTTATCTAAAGTTGATTAAACGACGGAATAATTGCTTTAAATCCCCAGGCTGATAGAACAGTTAAGCTCAAGAGAGCCAACTTGCTTAGGTAGTTTTTGGCAAAACTTTATGGAAGAGTCTCCTGCCATTTTCCAAAAGATTTGGTAGGCACCCACTAACCCTAAAGTCTTTGTTGTTCACTAAATAGTCTATTAACCAGACCGCTGAAAACTTTAAAAGTTCCCACTAAAGTTAATTTTTTTTATAAAAGTAACTTATATATAGGTAGATGACCTTGTCATTTTTATTGACCGCCTTATTAAGAATTTTTAATCGAAGCCTCTGCTCATAGTATTTTGATTTTTCAAAAAAAGAGTAGTATATTTTGTATCATTTCACTGAACTTTCACATTGTATCGACGAATTCGTGAAGGGATTGTGAATTGGGGTTGAATTAATTGACTTCTAGTCTGAATTTTGGTATTAATAGTTGACTATTATTAATCAAAAAATGACTGGAAATGATTAGAGGTAAAAATAATGCAATTGATGTTAAGTTGCTAGGTAGACATCCCTAAAGACTACCTCTGATACTAAATCCAAGTTAAAAACCTCCTTTATAGTCAAGTCATGAGGGGAAGCCTTAGGTCAAAGGCAGGCAAACGCAAGCTTATATAGCCGCAACTTCCCTCTCGACTGGGCTAAAAGGGGGCTAGAAAAGCCGATTTAAGATCACAGATCATTAAACACTGCTATAGCTTAGCCATGTTGCCAGCTTGGCAGGAATTTTCAAGAATTTACCGAAAACAGAACGGACGCGCTTCATCCGAGTTTCTTAAGAGCGTCCCAGGGCTTGCTAAGGGCTGACGCTCCGCTGCCCGAACAAATCTGTTTTGTAATGAAAGAAACTTGCATCGTCACAAGCCACTATTTTCTTTGCTCAAATCGCTCTTTAATCTTCCAAACCACCCCACGTCCCAGCCACACGCCATATCCCACAAACCCCACAGGGTCTCAAACCCTCAAGCTACTTGTCACCCCTTGAGGTAATTCACACCCATTTGTTCACACAAATCTGTCAAGGCATTAATAGTAGCAATGACTTCTGAATGCTCAAGGGAGTCATTGCTCACAGATGTCTTCTCGGACTCTGGCGTAGGATCGCTTAAGTGCGATTGGCCGTAGGCCACGCTACGCGATGCTCGGTACGAGCCGCTACGCGAACGCAATGGTGTATTTTCTTCAGACAATCCTATCCCCCAGGATTGAGGCAATTCTCCTGTTGACCAATCCATTGGTGGTTCCTGCTTCAAATCTGATTGGCCTTTGGCCACGCTACGCGAACGCTCAGACACCGCCTCAGTCATAGTCACAGAGTTTTTGGGCAATAAGGTTTCCGGATGTAATTGAAAGCTATCCTTATCCTCAACTTGAACCTGTACATCCGCTGGTTGTTGTGAGGAAGGCCATAGGCTTGAAGCTTCTCGTCCTAACTGCTGAGCTAGACGATTCACAAAAGCAGCAAACAACATTTCTCCCTGCATGCCTAAGCTGTGCATTTTTTCAAGTTCCTGAGATAAAGACTGCTGGTAACCTTGAAGATCTCTTTGTAGGGTCTCAAAAGTCAACCGTTGGTTAACATCTATATTCTGTATGAGTTGATCAGATTGTTTTTGAAGCTGCTGTAGTTGCTCAATAACCTTTTGTCTTTCGACTACAGCAACAATCTCGTCCTGATTTGAAGGCAATCGGTTGATTGAGTCGTCACTAGTGGGATTCTTTTTTAAGTGAGCTTCCCAATTCGCTAAAATTTGAGATAGCTTTTGCGTCAAGCTTTCGACAAGGCGGTTGATTAGCCCTTGTGAGAAGTAGTCTGAAGCAAACTGCACATTTGCAGTTTGTTGTTTGGTATAGTAATCCAGCTGCTGCTTGGTACTCTCCAAATGCTGAATTTCTCGTACTAGAGACTCCCGCTGTTGCTGTAGAGCCTCCAACTCTAGCTGCAATGGTTTCGTCAAATCGGTACGTACAAGATTCATTTCTTGAGTAACCGCTTGCAGGATTTGCTGCACTCCCTCCTGAACAGATGTGGTTACTCCCGTCTGAGATGGGGTGACTGTAGTACTTGTCTTGTCCGATTCTACCCCTAGTTTTTGCTGTTGGGAAACTAGGTAGCTACGAACTTTCCGCAAAACCTGGTGTGCAGCCGCTAGGTCACCAGACTTGAACCATGGTAGAGGAAAGTCAGGCTTATGGAGGATGTGGTCAATATCAGCAATCAGAGATTGAATGTCGGTTTGAGCAGTCACTTTGAAACCCTTGACGAGAACAAATTGAGTCATACAGGAGTCAGAGTCAGCCCCCTGTGTCTAATGTTAAATTGCCACAGTCACCAAACTATTACAAATTGTTCATCATGGAGCATAATAACTGTACTTACCCGATGTGATTCTTGCCAACCCCTCTACCAGAATTAACCTACCTCAGCTTACTGCAAGTAGTTTAGCTCCAGTAGCATCTTGGCTTGTCAAGGCAATTTCACTCACATCAGTCATTGTCGTTGGTCTACCAAAGGTGGTGAGGTTAAGCAGATCTGTTTCATTGGCTTCTTTTAGTTGACACAGGCACACTCCCTGACTCACGTGATTTGACAGCGGATCATCTATCTATTCAAGGTGTTTACGAAGCGCTCATGATCCCATGGAAGACCGATACAATTCATCTGAAGTTAACTCTAATGTTCATGATTCGATGGCTAGCACTCCTTTTTTTGCTGGCTTACCAGATTCTAGTGTCAAAAAAGCCATTATTAATATGGTTACCCGTAGCCATCCTGCAAATCGAGTGATTTTACTTGAGAATGACTGGGGGGGGTCTGTCTATTTCATCTTAGATGGTTGGGCAAAGATTCGCACCTATAACATGGATGGGAAGGAAGTGACCCTCAATATTCTTGGGAAAGGAGAAATCTTTGGTGAAATGGCAGCGTTAGAGGAAGTACCTCGTTCAACAGATGTGATTACCTTGACCCCTACAACCATTGGTAGTATACCCGCTCAGGATTTTACTGAGTTAATTCATACGGAACCTTTGGCTGGTGTCCACTTAGCTCAGTTGATGGCAAAGCGTTTGCGTCAGGTTAACCGACGCCTACGCTTGCGGGAGTCAGATAGTACCTCACGAGTGGCAGACACGTTGTTGTTTCTCGCTGAAGGACAAGGCAAATTGAAACAAAGAGGAACTGAAATTCCTAACTTACCTCATCGAGAGATAAGTAGCCTCAGTGGATTGGCGCGGGAGACGGTCACACGAGTCCTGACAAAGCTGGAGAAGAAAGGCTTGATCATGCGGGATCAGGATACCCTTTTTATCTGTGATCTGCCTGCTCTAGAAAAGATGATTATCTAGTCTTGATATATAAGGTATCTCCAAATGAGGAGAAATTTGAGATGGGCTAAGATGCAAGGGTACTTTAACAGTATCTCTTCTGTTATCATCTGTCCCTTTCCTCAAGAGGTTACTAAATTTGCATGAGTGATTCTTTTGATGATGGTCAAGCGGCTTCACAAGATCTCTTTGCCCAATCTAAAAACAAACCCACAAAATCAACAACGGAATTCCCTAAGAGCAATGCTGATGTAACTGAGATGGGGGATCAATTAACTGGGGAGCCAAATCACCCACTAGAAAAGAGGGAACCTAGGGCAGTGTACAAACAATCCACTTCTGCTAACTCCCCTAGCCTGAGTAATGGTCTAAACCCTAGACCTAAAACACCTATAACCATGGTAGAAACAGCGTTTCTGGCCAGTACTGCCAGCTTGATTTGGCTGATTAATTATTACTTTCCTCTAGGACCAATACTCAAAATGTTTTTCCCAGTGCCGATTGCTTTAGTCTACCTAAGGAGGGGCAATAGGGCATCCTGGATGGCAGCACTGGTTTCGGGGTTGTTACTATCAGTGCTTATGGGAGTAACTCGCAGTATTATCTTTTTGGTCCCTTATGGTCTGATGGGTGTACAACTGGGAGCTTTCTGGAAACGTCGAGCTAGCTGGCTGCTTTCCATTAGCATGGGTACGCTAATTGGTACAATAGGCTTCTTTTTTCGGTTTTGGTTGTTCTCAATTCTATTGGGGGAAGACCTCTGGGTTTACGTGATGACCCAGGTGACAGGATTATTGGATTGGTGGTTTGTCAAGCTGGGCTTGCTATTTCAGCCCAGTCTATTTCTAGTTCAAACCCTGGCTATAGTAATGATTATTATCAATAATGCCATTTATTTATTCGTGGTGCATATTGTAGCCTTACTCATGCTCGACCGATTAGGAAACCCGATTCCTAGACCACCAAACTGGGTAAAAGTTTTGCTGGATTACGATTGAGCTATTAGTCATTGGTCACTTGTAATTGATAAGAGCCTGTTTGTTATACTTTCAACGGTCAGATTAAGCGCTACTTGGGGGCTACGCTTTCCGCAAACAGTTATCAGCTCTGAGCCTTTGGAGCTTACAGCTTAAGCTTGATTGATTACCTTTAGCTCAGTTTATGCCCGTGGGAAGTATGGCAATCGTTCTTTTATTTAATCTAAATTTAGGGAATTATATTGCTAATTTTATTTTTTTGTTAAAGAAAAAGTATTACTATTAAATAGTTAAATATTTACTACTTTATTTGCTACTTTTTATAAATTATTCTGTTAACTTATCCAAAGTTAACTGTTCCCTTTAACCACAATTAATCTGTAGTGTAGTATGTTTTTTCTATTTCATATAAGAACTAAGGACTAAGGATTAAGGACTAATGATCCGAGTTTATACCCAGCAGGTAAAGGGAAAACGGTGGTTACAGCAGTATCAGGGATGCTCACCGGTATTTGCTTGTATTTTAGGATTCACTGCTACTGGGTTGATTCCAGGCATTTCTGCTGCTGGTGCTACCCCAGATGATCGTCAGTATACTGCGATCGCTGATGCTGAGTTTTTGGTCAATGGAGTTACTCGCCAACCTCAATATCCCCTTCCTCCTCTAACTGTGGGAGTATCCCCTGTATTGATTTCCCGTGCTGTAGTTGAGGCTTTTAACCTACCCATCTATTTGTTCAATGCTGGTTTACCTCACCCTCCGACAGTACCAGCCATTGACTTAGGTGGTATTCCTGCTAAGTGCCTAACTTCTGGAAATGCTTTGCCCCTGGAAACAGTGAAACGGTTATTTCGGCAAGGTTTACAGTGGGGAGAAAAGCTAGCAAGTGTGGTTGGTGATAGCTATCTGATTATTAGTGAGTGTGTGGTTGGGGGAACTACCACCGCACTTAGTCTGCTCACTGCTTTGGGGATTGATGCCGCTGGTAAGGTTAACAGTAGCCATCCCCAGTGCAATCATGGTCAAAAGTGGGAGGTGGTGGAGCTGGGGTTAGAACGAGCTGGGTTAGGGGGTAGGGGAGCCGGGGAGCTTCCCGAAAGCGAACCTAGGAAGAAGCATTCACTGTCTCAGCCCCACCACCACGCACATGTACACTCCCTCACCTCCTCATCCTCTCACGCCCTAACACCATCACCACTTGATCACTTAAAGCTAGTGGCAGCAGTGGGAGATCCCATGCAAATTGCTGCAGCAGGTATGGCAATGGCAGCTAGTCGTCACTGTGGCGTTTTACTCGCTGGTGGTACCCAAATGCTAGCGGTTTATACCTTAGCACAGGGATTGGCAGAGTCGGGTTTAGCCTACCCCAGTATGATTGAGGGTAATTCCCTAGCATGGCAACCAGCACAAGTAGTTGTGGGAACAACTCGCTGGGTGGCAGAAGACTCGACTGGTGACACGGTTGGATTAGCAAAAGATATTGGGAGTGTACCCCTTTTGGCAACACAATTGAGTTTTAGCCAGTCTCGTTATTCTCAGCTACAGGCATATGAGCAAGGATATGTCAAAGAAGGTGTGGGTGCTGGAGGATGTGCGATCGCAGCCCACCTTTATAAGGGCTGGAACTCGGCTGAATTACTTCAAGCCATTGAAAACTTAGTGGAGCAATATCGTCTTTCTCTGAGGTGATTGTTGTTGGAGCCAGTGAAAAAACACTTTACAGTCTGACCAAGTTAGTTAGAAAATCACAGAGGTGCTGATTTGTTTTCCCTATTAACCTTCAACCCTTAGACTAATCTGGATAAGACTGCCAATTAGGAATGAATTCGCTGTGCTAGGAGTTGTTCTTCTAAGGCAGCAATCCGATTGTAGGCTGCTGTAAGTTGGGCAGTTAAGCGTTGAACTTGAATATCAGCAGAGATATTATTATTGCTATTGCTAGAGAAACTACCTAGCCCAGAGTTACTATCAATCAGCACATCTTTATGTTGGGTCAGTAGGTTAATGGCACTTTGACTTTCGTGGGTCCGGGGTATCGGTTGCCCAGTTGGCTGAGATTGCTCAGTTTCCTGCCTTGAACTATTTTTGAGTTCAGAAAGGCCTTCTGAAAGCTTCAAACTGAGTTTTTCGATGGCTTCGCACAGAGTATCTACTCTATGACTTAGAGCCATGATTTGATTTTGATATTCATCCATAGGATTTTAAACTGCCATAACTTAGTTCTTTTTTATCCTAGTCACTTAACGATCAAAATCCGATGAATTGCTGATTTATTTAACTATTGTCAAAAATCTGTCAAAAATAAGCTCTAAACTCCTTAGAGTCTGTTTTCCAGAGTTTTTTTTGAAAAAATGCCAGATAGCCGCTGTATATCTTAATATTTACCCTGATTAATTCAGCCTTAATTAATAATTGTCTTTTATCCCAAGTTCTGCACTACAATTAGCACAATCGGTTTTTTCGGAATTAATTTATTGAAATTAGTGATTTTTAATACATAACCTACGGATAATTTTACCGATGTGATTACCTTCTCCAACTCCTATAAAGATGGTAAACTAATAGCAGTTGACAAGAGAACCAATAAGTGTATTAACCGCTTGATATAGATTTTTCTATCCCCCCATCACTCTATCTTACAGATTTAGATTTCTTATAGTTAGGTCTCAAACAAGACTGTGTGTTGAGGGGGAGGACGGGGAGGAAAAGGGAGACATAGCTGGTGTTTTCGTTCTTTTGATCATGCTTACTCTTATTAAGAGTAAATTAATAAGAGCAGGGCTATTTCATTCTCATGAAAGCCAAGAAATGCTAGGCTTACAAGTATCCCTTGAGTTTGATTAGTGACCATGGGTCAGCCCCCCCAATCTGCCCCTGCTGTTTTACTGCCTAGGCTCTCCCAAGAGGAGTCAACCCCAGAGCCGATCGAGATTTTAGAAGCCTTTTCTGATATCCGGTGATGTGCGCAAGGTCTCAGGTAAACGGCATCAAGTCGCTCTATGTCTAGCTCTGTAACTTCAGGCTATAGCGGCTGGGAACCGAGGGTTAAGAGCGATTGGCGATTGGCTCAACAGCTATCGGGAGGACAAGATTGAACGTTTTCTACCCCCAAAGCGGCGAATTCCTTCCTACAGCACGATTCGTCGTGTCCTATTAACCTTGGATTATCAGCAGTATTCTGTGGCCCTGGCTCGGTTCTTTGGCATTGAACCCAAGGCGCGGGGAAACCTTAGCTGTCGATGGGCTTTGTCAAACGGGGCTCATACCAACTAGTTTGGGACAATCCTGATTCTCCCCCTCACAAGCGCAATTATGTTAGTCAGTGCAAACCCTTGTCGAGCGGGGTAAGATTGCTCGAGCCTTATCAAGTGGATAGTAAAACGAACGTGCGTCAAAGCCAAGAGACGAAACCTTAGGTAGTGGTCGCCTTAATCAAAAAGTTTTAACCCTTTTATGCATAGCCGACTAACCATAAAGGCGACCACTACCTTACGGTAACTTCAATACCAGAATTTATTACGCAACTGGCTGTTAAGGGTGTAGTCAACGCCATAGATGCGATTAGCACTCAAAAAAACGGCTCAGTTGATCAAACAGAGCTGAGAATCACTACTTGGGGGCGATTAAAGGCAATCAGGGCAATCTATTCAAAAGCGTCAAAGCTTACTTTGTAGCCGAACACAGTCATACTGACATTACTTAAGGACATGGTCGGATCGAGAAACGGGTCGGCACGTATCTGCAACCAACTCGACCACATCCAGCCGAAGCCAGGGCATTAGACTCTGTCTTGATGCAAAGCGCGAGTGGGGGAAACCCCGGCAGTCGCTCATGGTTTGTTCGCGTTCGCCTTTGGCGTGGCCTACGGCCAAGCGTCGGCTACGCCGAAGTTACCGTAAGATAGTGGAGCCTTATTAAAAAATATTTAACCCTTTTCTGCATAACCTGCTAACTATAAAGGCTCCACTATCTAAGGTTTCGTCTCCGGGGGGAACCCCCAAGACCGCGCTGCCTTCCCAAGACCGCGCTGCATCGCTGATTCGAGTCGAAAGTGTTCGACAATGCAAAAAGGGGGGGCAACACCGTCTGGAAAAGGAAACACGCTACTATGTTGCTTATATCGCCCTTGTCTGCTGAGTCCAAAGCCTCAGCGCATCCCTTGGATATTGGGGTGATTAGAACAAGGTTCATTATGTGCGATTTGGTTACTCAGGGTGAAGATGCTTCACGTAAACGCAAGCATCAGTTACCTCAAATCTTTGCCGTTGCTCGTAACGAAGCTCTAAATATCTATCGTTCTCATGACTTTTCAAATATGGCTCAGGCGCAAAGACGGTGCCAGTTTGGACGCTCACACACAAAGAGCGCATTTTCCGCAATGAAATAGCCCTGTTAATAAGAGTAAAACTATCATTGATGTCAAGTGATGTAAAAGTGATGTAAAAGTAGATTCAGATGCCTTAGCCCTTGACTTGGATTAGTTTTGTTAACCAGACTATGAGTAGTTGTTAATTGATTAGATTTACTAGATCTAGCAGATGGCTGTTGGTCTAAGAAGTCACAAAAGTCAGTTAATTGGTAATAGCTATGGTAGTTGCTATTGAGCCAATGTAAATTAAGGTCAAATAGTTGGTAACTATAGGAAATTCAGAAATACTTATGAAGCGACGCTCCTTGATACTAGGTGCTAGTACCATAGCCCTTAGTCAGTTAGCATCTGGTTGTAATATCGGACAACAAGCCTCTTTAAAGGTAAGGCTGTTGCAAAATTCAATCCCAGTTCAGCTGTTGGGTGAATTTCGTAAGACCTTAACACTACGGGCTAAGCTAAATTTTGACCCGGAGAAACAACTATCTGCTTTATTCAAACTCCTGACAACCTTGAAAGAGCAAGGCAAAACCAGCAATAACCAAGATTGGTCTCCCCTAGATTTGATCCGGATTAGGTCTAGGACACCGATAAGTCCTGATTTAGTTACCTTAGGAGATTATTGGCTCAAGTCAGCCATTGAGCAGGAATTGATCCAACCTTTGAAGATAGAAACTTTGCCAGGATGGAAACAACTGCGGCCAGAGTACCAGAAACTTGTCAAACGTGACCAAACTGGTCAGCTAGACAATTCAGGAAAAGTTTGGGGTGCTCCTTATCGCTGGGGTGCTACTGTCATTGCCTATCGCCGTGACAAGTTCAAAGCCTTAGGCTGGACTCCCAGTGATTGGAGTGACTTGTGGCGTGAGTCTTTACGCGATCGCATTTCTGTATTAGACCACCCCCGAGAAGTGATTGGTTTAACCTTGAAAAACCTAGGCTTATCCTATAATCAACAGGATTTAAATCAAGTCAAAGACTTGAAACCAGCACTTCGACAACTGGCTAAACAGGTTAAATTCTACAGTTCGGATCACTACCTAAAACCTCTAGTGTTGGGGGATACCTGGGTCGCAGTGGGTTGGTCTACGGATATCCTGGCACTAAGAACACGCGATCGCCAAATTGAGGCAGTGGTACCTCAGTCAGGAACAGCCCTGTGGTCAGATGTATGGGTAAAACCCGTATCAGTAAGCTCTGCTTCTGACTCCTCAGAAAGTAACTCTGGGTCGGATTTAAGCCAAGAGTGGATTCAATTTTGCTGGCAAAGCAAATCAGCCAAGGAAATTTCTCTACTGACTAATGCTGCTTCCCCGATTCTGGTTAATATGCCAAGAAATACGCTGCCACAAGATATCCAATCTAATCCTCTACTGCTGCCAGAAGCAGCAATTCTGGACAAGTGTGAATTTCTCCATCCCTTACCAGAGTCTACACAAAAGCAGTATGAATCCTTGTGGAAAGAAATGCGAAGTACTTGAAAATTGCCTGTTCTAGTTTTGTGATAACTGGCAAAAGGCCGAGACTTTCCCAGCTAAAGGTACTTGACCAGGTATACATACCTCCACCTGGCACATGGAATTACCATCACAGGTATAAGCTCCTAAAGGCTTTCCTCGCTGGTTAAATACTCTGGTATTGTAGTCATAATCCCTGGCAACGTTTCCCATTTTGTTAATAAAAGCATACCTACCCAGATAGTTAAGCAGACTCCAGAGTTGACGATTCACTACCAAATCTACCCGGCCTTTACTCGGATAAGCTAACCAATTATCCAGTAGCTTACCGCCAAACTGTTCATCAGCCCACCAGAAACTTGGAGTAGTGAGCTTAGTTTGAGAGATAGTATCAGCAGTAATCACAGACCCATCATTAGGAAGATTATCTGGCTGCAGGACATTTAAATTCACAGCTTCCGTGTCCGGCTGCACTCCTATAGTCTTTTGAGCTAAAACTGGTTTAGGCTTCCACCCAACCAGAAAACAGCTCTCTAGAAATACAAGGCACAAGACACAAGGCACAAGGTATAAAGGATTTATTTTAGTAACGGTGTTTTTTTTATCCATCAACCAACCTTAAACCAACCAACCTTAAAGAATTAAGAATGTAGAATTAAGAATGTAGAATTCTGCATTCTACATTCTGCATTCTCACAAACAACCTACCCTACACCGAATCCCCTTGGGCGAACAACCAACTAACCTTATCCCCACAGACGACGCCTAGGAGAACCATTAAGACGCTGGTGCGTATCAGAGAGTAAGGAAGGAATATCCAGTTGTTCGGGGCAACGGGGAAGACAGTCACCACACTGGGTACAACGGTTTCCCTTGACCCCCCTAAACCAATGACCAGCATTTTCAAACATTTGATAGCGATATTGACCAAACTCGGTCATGTCGTAAGCTAAAGCAAGATTGCGCAGCCGCAAGACTTCTGGAATATTAATGGTTTCTGGGCAAGGTAGACAAGCATAGCATTGACTACAGCGGTCAGTTCCTAGAGCATTGTTCAAGTGGGTTTCCAAACGAGAGAATGCTGCCACTTCCATTGGGCTCAAAGACTCGTCTCGGTTAGCCACACTTAAAGGCAGGGTCACCTCATCTGGGTTAGCCGGTCCAATACTTAGAGTGGTAATGCGGGGATCGCTTAATAAAAACCGATAGTTCAGTTCCAGTGGCGAGAAGGGATGGCACAGTTTCTCTAACGTTGGTGGTGGGGTGTAGAGTTTGCCTCCTTTATCAGCAGGAGATATGATGAAGATACCCATATCCTTCTGATCAGCCAATTCAATCGCCGCAGCATTGCGTTGAAAGAAGTAATAGTAATGCAGGTTGATGAATTCAAAAAAATCTGTTTGAATTGCCCCTAGAATCACTTCTATTGAACCGTGGGTTGAGAAACCAACGTGGCTTATACGTCCCTGGGCTACGGCTTTTTGGACAGCTGCCATACAGCAACTGTCAGACTTTACCCAGGACAGATGCTCTTCAGTGTTAATCCCATGAATTGCTAAACAATCGACATAGTCGAGCTGTAGACGTTCTAAGGAATCATTAATCCACTGACTCATCAAATCAGCATCAGGGGTTGGTGGAATCTTGGTGGTTATATATAGCTGGTCTCGTGGTACTGACAATCCAGCTTTCAGGATGTTACCAAGGTACTCTTCACTCTTGCCGTAACCCCTGGCAGTTTCCAGGTGATTAATTCCTTTAGTGATTACCTGTTGCACTGTCTTCTGAGCATTGGACTCAGATGCTAAGCAACGCATGGTGCCGCAAGAAAATACTGAAAGCTGGAGATTAGTTTTACCAAACCGCCGATAACGCATGTTCCCCAACTGCTGAAATAATCAAATCTTTGGTTATCACATCTTTGGTTAAAATGTTGCCGAAAAACAGTTGCGCAAAAAGCTCACTTGATGGCCATCGATTGTCTTGGGGTATAGCTTCGGGTATAGCTTCGGGTATAGATAGTTTGGGATATATCCATTTATCCCAACGCTCACTTAGGGTATAGCATCAGGATTAGAGCATCTGGAAAACTCTCACCAATGGCTAGATGGTAAGGCTTTCAGAAACATCTCCATAATTTTTTGACAGAGCAATTAATATATTGTTGCTGTTAAATCCCGTTTAATCCCAATATTTTGGCTTTAGCTACCACGACTATATCCTCCACGGTGAAGAAAATCTTCTGGGCGGATATTAGAGACAAATTCCCGAAAAGCTCTACGCTCCTCTTCATCCTTATCTTGGTCTACAGGAATCGAAGCATCAGCAATCACCTCTTCCATCACCCAAATCGGACTGCCAGTGCGCAGGGCAATCGAGATGGCATCACTTGGTCGAGCATCAATTTCTTTCTTTGTCTCACCCTGACTAACACATAGGCTGGCATAGAATGTGTTATCTTGGAGAGAGTGTATTATAACACGATCCAGTGTTATGCTCCACTCCTCTAGAAAATTGACCATTAGGTCATGGGTCAGGGGACGGGGTGGTGTTTGTCTTTCCAAAGCACTGATAATTGCCTTTGCTTGATCTTGCCCAATATAGATTGGCAGAGCACGCCGATCTAAGACATCTTTGAGTAACACGATGGGGCTACGTGTTACAGTATCTACTGCAATGCCAGCAACTCTCATTTCAATCATCAGCTTAGCCTCTAGAATACGGTCAGCATCAGGGGCATCAAAGCGAAGCGGTAAACTAGTACTGTACAGACGGGCACCGAAACTTGCGCTTGCCAGATCTGTTCTTTTCACGTTACCGGTCAACGGTAAGATTAGCCCTTGAGAATCCAATTCGGTGAGATCAACAAGATTGTATTCTCCAAGTATGCCTTAGTCTCAGGAAATTTGTTTGGCCACTTCACTAAAAAAATACAAACCTATGCCAGCTCTTTTCCTACTAACAGTCTAGTTGCACCAGTTCATCCGCTTACAGAAGAACAGTATAAACAACAGTGTTTACAGGATTAATTCAAGCTCTCGGCACAATTGGACCAATGGGAAGCGATCGCTTTATTGTCTCCGGTACCTCTGATGCTATGGATGTTATCTTACAGGATTTAGAACCTGGTGATAGTGTAGCAGTGGACGGAATTTGCCTAACGGTAGAGAAAGTTTTGCCCACAGGCTTCTCGACCACTGCTTCTGATGAAACTCAGGGGCGCACCACCCTCGGACAACGGCTACAGACAACCTCCTACGTTAATTTGGAAACGTCTTTGCGTGTGGGTAGCAAGCTAGGGGGTCATTTTGTCACGGGTCACATTGACGGTATTGGCTGCTTAACGCAATCTTTACAAACACCAAACTCCTGGGAAATGTGCTTTACAGCACCAGCTTCTTTGACGGATGTGTGGCAGCATAAGATAGCCCGTTATCTTGTTCCTAAGGGTAGCATTGCTGTCAATGGGGTCAGCCTAACGATTGCTGAGTGTGACCCCAACGGCAGTTGGTTCAAAGTAGCGGTGATTCCCCATAGTTACAGCTATACGAATCTTAGCCACTTACGGACTGGCAATTGGGTGAATATCGAAAGTGACATTTTAGGGAAATATGTCGATAAGTTGCTGGGTAATCGAGTACCAGCTGCTGAAGCGATGGATGAAATGTCCCCGGAATTTCTCCTAGAACATGGGTATTTGACATCCTCCCACGGCTGAAGCCTCTAGGGCTGTTTCATTCTTGTGAAGGATCAGGGAGGCCAAAGGTGAACAAATAAACAAGCTAACCTTCACACTTCACACTTGAGAATTCACATTTGATTGAATTCCGACCTCTACGGAAAGGGAGGCTCAACAAGCACAACAGCCAAGGTTGTTCATAGAGCAAGAACGACAACGGTCACAGTGGCTAGCAGAGCGGTTAAGGGTGATGGGCATTGACCCGAAAGTTACCGAGTAATCAGGTTCAACAGAAATGCGTTCGCGTAGCGTGACCTTTGGTCAATCAGATTCTGATTAATGCAGGGTAATCCCATTGGATTTGGTATAAATTGTACTTGACAAAAGAAATAAAGAGTAGAAGGAAACTTTCCGACAATCGAGGCTGTGTTGACACAACTGCTGAAGTTGCTCAACCTCAAGGGAGCTGTAGTCACCTTGGATGCTATGGGTACTCAAATAGAGATTGTCCAGGAAATCCAGCGGGGAGAAGGGTAAAGAATATTCTCCAGTAGCTCATCAATGATATCCCTGTTGCACTTAGCTCAATTTTATCTGGCTTTGTGCGCTTTATAACTCGCCTTGTGCTGTCAAGTTTCCGGTTATTTTACATTGACACTCCCCACCCTGGAAGGACGGGGATTCTTGCTTCTACGAGGTGACTTGTTTAACCAGGCCGGAGCCAGAAAAAATAGAGGTCTCCTCTCCACAAGCGTACTTGGTCTATGACCTAGGTTTAGGTGTGCCGGAAACGAAACCTTATCAGAGCGATGCAGCGCGGTCTTGGGGGAAACCCCAAGACCGCGCTGCATCAAGACAGGGTCGCCTTAGTACAAAACCTTGATCCCTATTCTGCATAACCCTAAAAATATAAAGGCGACCCTCTGATTACGGTAACTTCAAACCCCACCGTACCTAATATACTTAACAAGTTAGATAAACTTTTTCTTGATCTTATGTTTTCGTAGATATCCAAATCGTTAGATTTGATTATGCAATAAGCTGATATCTTAGCTTATTTTTTACATCATCTACTTATTTTAAGCTCTTGTTTATCTAGAGTATTAATTGTTTTTTGTTATTTTTTTATACTAAGAGGTTGTCTGAGAAGTCTCATTTGCTACATCCAAGCCCCCTAAATCTCCCAATTTTGGGGGACTTTTAGAAGCAAATTGACTCTTGTTCCCCCCAAAGTTGGGGGGCTAGGGGGGCAAAATTCAGTATAAAAAAACTTTTCAGATATCCTCTAACACGCTTCGTGAAAACTGTCAAGTTTTAACTTAAAAAGAAAGCCGTCCTATAAGGAGGGGGCGCGATTACCCAAAATTTTGGGTAATTTTATCACTCGATTCCAATGGGATTACCCTGCTGTACTCACTGAGAGGGTTTAAGCTACATAACTTTCCACCGCAGCAGGATAATAACATCTTGATTTCGGTAGATTTTGCAGCAACGTGGCCTGGCATCACCCACAGAAAACCACAGCAATTGTCGATTCTGATGACTTGATCCAACAGCGTGGATTTTTGATATTATAACAAGCATATCGCAGTTTCGCTAGATCTACCCCAACTAATTACTATGTGTATAATTCCAGGGCTTGACCGCTGCGGGATTCCCCCACACGCCTAACTGATTATCAACAGCCAACTGACTCGCATGTTCAACCGCATCCCACGATGGACAATCACTCTTATATTGAGAAATAACCCCCCATGTTCACAATAAAAGGGTCACACGCCGGATGCCTTATCGGGTTAATATCTTGGGGTTTTTCTGGGTAATAATCAACTACTAGATAACGTGGCGTGTGGTATAATATTCTCCCAGTGGGGGCTATGGATGTGTTGTCTTAGCCCCAATTTCCCTGTACACTTCACCAAGTGAATTCCGATAGCTCAACTATTCGGACATCTCAGTAATGTTTGAAAAAGCCTAAAAAAACAATGGTAGGAATTATAAGTGCAATTGGAAATACGCCTATTATTCAACTGTCTAATCTCTTTGATACAACGTCAATAAACTTTTTTGCTAAATTAGAAACTATTAATCCCGGTGGAAGTATTAAAGACCGAACTGCTCTCAAAATGCTTGAGAATGCTATTAAAAATGGAAATATCAAGAAAAATACCACTGTAATTGAATCAACTTCTGGAAATCTTGGTATAGGATTAGCCCAAGTATGTGCTTATTACAAATTAAAGTTGATTTGTATCGTAGATCCGAAGGCTAGCACTCAAAATATCGATATTATCAAAGCCTATGGTGGAGAAATTGACTATGTATCAGAACCTGATCCTAAAACTGGTGAATTTCTCCAGGCAAGGCTAAAACGGGTAAAAATGCTATGCCATAAAAATCCAGATTTCTTCTGGATAAATCAGTATTCCAATATTGATAATCCCTTAGCACATTATGAAACGATGCGCGAAATATTAGAACAACTAAACGAGCAAGTTGACTATTTGTTTTGTGCTGTGAGTACCTGCGGCACTATCAGGGGATGTGCAGAATACATCCGCAAAAAAAATCTCAATACACAAATTATTGCAGTGGATGTCAAGGGGAGTCAAATTTTTGACAATGAGCAAACAATAAGACGATTTCCAGGTATGGGAGCTGGAGTCAGAACTATACATTGTAACGATGAGCTAATTAACGGTTATATCCTCGTTTCCGATCAAGATTGTATTCGTTGCTGTCATCAGCTTGTAGCACGGGAAGGAATTTTGGCAGGTGCTTCGTCAGGGGGGGTTGTTGCTGCGGTAGAGGCTATGCAAAACCAGATGAAAAGTGACAGCATCTGTGTTATGATCCTTCCTGACCGAGGTGACCGCTATTTAAAGACTCTTTATTCAGAAACGTGGATTAAAGAGAACTTTGGTGAAGAGTATTATAAAAAACTTCTCAGTCAGAATTTTCGTGGTACCCCTGCTCCTAAAATCAAGCTTTTTAGTGTGAAAGGGTAACGAAAGCATTTCTAGATGAGTTGTAAACCAATGATTGTCGTTTTTTTATTAAAAAAACTTCTGTATTCTTCCCTTCTGACTCCTGACTCCTTTTTTACACCATTCAATAACGATGATAAACTATGTCAGAATACATTAAAGCTGAGTATGGAGCTTTAGCAAAAAATGAATTAATTCAAAATAATAGGGCAAGCATGTTGGCAAGCGGATATACTGACATACAGCTTGATATGTTACCTCCCAAAGCCATTATGGGGATTGCCTGCGGTAATCCTACCTCAGCTTGTGATTTGCAACCTGGAATGAAGCTTCTTGATTTGGGATGCGGAGTAGGGACAGATGTTATACTCGGCGGACTGAAAGTGATGCCGGGCGGGCTGTCTATTGGATTGGATTTCTTGCCTGAGATGATTACAAGAGCCAAAGCATGTGCAGCAGAATGCACTGCTCTTGATGAGAGTGCGACAGATTTTTATGTTCAAGATATAGGTTTGGGAAAGTATGATTTTGACAATAATTTCTTCGATTATGTCATATCGAATTGCTGTATTTGCCTTGTGAATCAGAATAAAGTATTTCCTGAAGTTTTTCGAGTGTTAAAGCCGGGAGTAAATTTTGTTTTTTGTGAAGAGGCTTACAAGGCTGAAGCTTCAATGCCTCCAGAGCTAGATAAGTTAATAAAAGAAGCCATAGATCAAAAAATTACTCCAATCAGCAATGATTCTGTTGCCAGCATAATATTCAGGATTTATGTGGCACTTGCCAAAAACAATGCCATTGAAAAAGAGAAGATGCTCGAGCTGCTGAGACAGACTGGATTTGAAAGCCCGCAAGTAGTTCACGAAACACCTCAATTGCTTTCTATGTCAGAACCACTTGAAATGGAAAGTGACAGATTATCGAACAGCGAATTACAAGAGTATACAAAATGTTTAGAACAAACGTTAAAAAAATTCGATGTCAATGACTATATGACATTTGTTACAATCAAAGCACAAAATTCATAAATTTAAGCTTTTCCGTGTAAAATCCTTGTAAAAGGGTAACTATAATTAATGCCACAAAAATCAGATATCCTAATTTTAAAACAACAAGAAATTGAATCCTTGTTAAACAAGCAGGAAAATAAAATCATGGATGTGGTGCAACAGGCATATGAGCTACATTCTCAGGGAAAAAGTGTATTGCCACACTCGTCCTTTTTAACATTTCCTGATAACCTGAGCAATCGTATCATTGCTTTGCCAGCTTACTTGGGAGAACCTTTTAATGTAGCAGGTATCAAATGGATTGCATCTTTTCCAGCTAATATTGAGCGGGATATAGCAAGGGCTTCTGCAGTGTTAATACTCAATTCCATGGAAACTGGACATCCCCTCAGCATCATGGAAAGTTCAATTATTAGTGCCAAGAGAACCGCTGCTAGTGCAGCCCTTGCCGCCAAAAACTTGGTCAATGAGGATGTGATTGAAGCCGGGTTTATCGGATGCGGGCTAATCAATCTTGAGGTCTTCCGATTTCTTTCCACGATTTTTCAGAGCTTGAAAACATTGACGATATTTGACAAGCAGCCTGAACGCGCAACAGCTTTTGTCTCAAAAGTTCAAGATATTGCTCCAAGTTGTCATCTGAAAGTTGCCACATCGGCAGAACAGGTTCTAGAGTCTACTCCTCTCATTTCACTGGCAACAACCGCAGCCACCCCTTATATCTATGAATTACCTACTGTTCAGTTAGATTCTAGGACTATCTTGCTTATCTCATTACGGGATATATCGCCGCAAATTATTTCAACAAACATTAACATTGTAGATGATCCAGACCATGTTTGCCGCGCCAATACTTCAATCCACCTTGCCCAACAACAAGAAGGTAATACTCATTTTATCAAAGGAACACTTGTTGATATAATTCAGAAACGCATCTCTCTTAGAGAAAAATCTAATGATACTGTCATTTTTAGTCCTTTCGGGCTGGGCGTTCTGGATGTTGCACTGGGCAAATTTATCTATGATTTGGCACTAACTAATAATCTGGGAACAAAAATTGAATCGTTTATAAGTGATTAAGAAAAGGTTCCATGAATATGTATATTGAAGGAGCAAAATGTATCCGTTGTAATAAAGAATGGCAAATTTCAGAAATTCGCTATCAATGTCCTACCTGCCAAGGAAATTTAGATATAGCTTATAATTACAAAGCTTTACGTAACAACTACCCCAAAACTAGCTTCCGTCAAAACAAACTTTACTCCATCTGGCGATATCTGCCTTTTCTACCGCTGAAAAAAATGCCAGAACGACCACTACAATTGGGCTGGACACCTCTTTATCCAGTCCCCAATGAGTATGGTATCAAGCTTTTTATCAAAGATGAGGGACGAAATCCTAGCGGTTCTCTCAAAGATCGTGCGACAGCGATTGTTTTGGAAGCGGCACAAGAGGCAGGTATTACCCATCTCACAACTGCCTCTACTGGTAATGCCGGATCATCTTTAGCCTGTTTATCTGCCAGTATGGGAATAGAAACGACCGTTTTTGTGCCGGATAAGGCACCGGAAGCTAAGATAGCCCAAATGTGTATTTTTGGGACTCGTGTGTATAGTGTCATTGGTTCTTATGATGATGCTTATGACCTCTGCATACGTGCCTCCAATTTATTGGGATGGTATAACCGAAGTACCGGATATAATCCCCTAACACGGGAAGGCAAAAAAACCTGTGCTTATGAAATTTGTGAACAGCTAGATTGGCATGTCCCTGACTGGGTAATAGTCTCGGTTGGCGATGGGAATATTTTGAGCGGATTATGGAAGGGATTTAAAGACCTTTATGGGATCGGTTATATAGATCGTCTGCCAAAAATGGCAGGAGTTCAATCTTTCGCCAGTAATGCTATTGCTCTTTCAGTGCGGTCTGCTCAAAATAAGGCAAGCATTGATATAGAATCTGTTCAAGCCTCAACTATTGCAGATAGCATTTCCGTAAATACACCCCGTGATGGGGTATTTGCAGTGAAGGCCATTCTGGAATCAAGAGGAATGATAATTGAAGTGACTGATGAAAAAATTTTAATGGCAATCAAGACAGTAGCGCAACGGTGGGGTATTTTTGGAGAGCCAGCGGGTGTAGCTTGTGTGGCTGGTCTGGAGAAACTTTGGGAAGATGGTACCCTGAAATCGGGTGAAGTGGTAGTCTGTATCATTACCGGAAATGGCTTAAAAGATGTAGGTTCTGCTTTGAAGGCATCGCTTAATAGGGTCAGGGTAATAGAATCTCAATCAGACTTAACACAAGTTCTCAGAAGAATCTAAGGTAGGTAGAGTGAATAAAACAACAATTGAGAACTTGAATCATATCGTTAAAAAGGGCAAAGGACAGTTTGAAAGTCAAAAGAAAACGAAGAAATTTAAAAAACAACCCTAAATTTTCTTCAAATTTACTGAAATTGAAATTTCAACTTAACCCTTGTATTGACTCATTGTTCAAGCTTTAGTCTAAACTCAAGTAGTAAGCCTTCTAGCCTGTACATCAGACTACACCAGTGCCGGAATCCCCCTTGAACGAATCCAGCACCTGAAGCTCAATTGACGAAAAATTATTCCCAGGACAAATTTTTCCACCTACAACCGGATGGGATGCACCAGTACATGATGGCACAAAGTTGTAGAGTCCTTTTATACAGAGGAATCCCATCATTGCATACAAGACAGTTTCCCAAGATTTTTCTTCAAATCCTAGATCATTGAGAGAACGTAAAGTCTGAATATCTTGTCCAAGAGCATGACACAAATTTACTCGTAGTCTTTCCATAAAATAAGGGTTATTACGAACACCACCTCTGACAATGATATCGTCAGTACATGGTCCAAATTTTTTACACGCAAGTGCAATTGTCATCGCGCTAAGTTCTGTCAGAGTTGCAACAAAATCTTGATCTGTACAGCCAAGTTCTTTTGCTTGCTGATGCCACTGATCAAAGCACGAACGTGTAAAATCATCAGGACCTACTGATATGGGAAGCTGATTTTTTTGAAAATGAGGGTGTTGCAACATCTCATCTAATAATGCTTTATTTATCTTCCCAGTAAGACCTAACTTTCCATCTTTATCATATTCTAGGTTAGGATCACATTTATTTGCAGCCCAGTCTATATAGAGAACGCCTAATCCAGGATCAAGTCCAGAAGGAAGTTCTACAGAACCTTGGGGTGGACAAAATGTCACGGAAGAAGTTCCACCAATGTTGATGCAAATACGCCACATTGAACTTCCTACTGGAGGGCGTAACATGAGGTAATCATAAGTACAGGTGCATGGTGAACCATTACCACCTGCTGCTACATCTGCTGAACGAAAATCTCCTACTGTTGTGATACCAAGTCCTTGAGCAATAGATGATAATTCACCAATTTCCCAGTGGGGATGTCCATGAATAGTCTGACCATGAGAAGATACCAAATCAATTGTTGTTTTAGCAATAGAATGCTTAGCAAGGAATGTCAGTGCTGTTTCAACAAAATGTTTTGCTATCCCATAATTTGCCGCATTGCATCCTTGCCAGTTACCTTCTCGTAAAGCAAATATTTCTTGACGCTTTTCTTTTAACCAGGGAAAGGTTTCAAAGGCAACAACATGATATTTGAGCTCTGAAACCGTCCGAGACGAGGATAACAGAGGTTCTTCAAAATCAACTACAACTATGTCGATTCCATCAACCGCATTCCCAGACTGTATCCCCAATACTCTGGTTAACTTGGTTGACGGTATTGCCTTTTTTACTTTCAAAACTGTTGTATGTCTATTCCGAAACGGATCATCAAACGTAATGACAACAGCAAAGCCTTCTTTAATAAATGCTCTGCTTGATGCTACATTACTTGCATGGACCATTACATAGATTTCTTTAATATCTTGATGCTGTGTAAAAATATATTTTTTTGCACAGTTTACAAGCGCAGTTCCAATACCCATGCCCCTGTGCTCAGAATGAACGACAAATTCTATAATTTCAGCTGATGTCTTTTCGCCATAGTGATGGCAAAACTGTCCTCCTAATTCTGCTGTAATTAAGCCAACCATAATTTCCCCTGAAAATGCGCCCCAGGCAAATATTTTTCCACTTTTCAGTTTTTTAAAATGGTCTCGAATCCGTTGATCAGGACACCAATTATATTCTGTTTTTCCATGGGTAAATAGAAAGCTTATTAATGTTTCTGCTTTAAACGTCTTTGGCAAAAGTTTGTATTCAATACTTGATAATTTCATCTGTCCACCTCCCTGGAGACTCCCGTTATACCCGTAGGGTTAACGGCGAGAGGAAAGGGAGGACAGGATCTAATTTGTATAAGCATAACCATCCTTTCTGTGAATAAATCGACAATATTTGT
>NZ_JAAHHM010000094.1:0-27808 GCF_010692445.1 Moorena sp. SIO3E8
GCCATGGGCGCGCAGACCACAAGCACCCTTGAACTGCAACGCCTTGCCAAGGCCGCTTACGCCGTGGGCGCGCGCTTCATCCAGGTGTCCTGCCCCTATTACTTCACCCACACTCAAGGGGACTTTGATTATTATTCCTGAGCTATACAGAACCTTCCCTGATGCCAAATATATTTTCTTAATTAGGAATCCCCTAGCTATTTTGTGTTCTATCTTTAAAACTTTTGTTCAAGAGCATTGGTGGAAAATTCAGTATTATCAGGATGATTTACTAAAAGCCCCTAGTTTGATTGCCCAAAGTTTGAATAACTTTCAGGGCAGCAGTATAGTTTTGAGATATGAAAAATTACTGGGTAACCCTGAAGAAGAAATTAAAAAAATTTGTAGATTTATCAATGTTGATTTTGATGCAAAAATAATTAACTACGGCAATTTTTATCCTGGTAAATGGCAGTTTGGAGACCAATCCCTTATTCAACGCCAAATAAAACCTAGCTCTGATAATTTAAATCGCTGGAAAGAGGATTTGCACAATCCAATCACTTGGCAGTCTGCTAACAATTATTTAGAATTTTTGGGACAAGATTTGCTTACGTGTTTAGGTTATTCTTACACAGAAATAAAAGATATGCTTGAGATGCTAAAACCAAAAAGCGAGGTAATTCTACCACCTGCACTACAAGAGTTTTTTTCTTCAGCAAGTATGTTTTTAGACAAATCATTACAGCCTTTCTTGGGCATTGTTGGCTCAACGGCGCAACTTTTTGACACTTACTTAAATCTTGGCAGAGTTTTGTTAGAGAAAGATCATCTTGAACAGGCGATCAAATATCTTCAGATAGCTTTGCAAGTGGCTCCTTCAGTACCCGAAGCTCATTATCTAATGGGCGAAGGATTTTTACGTTTAGGTAAGCTCGATCAGGCAGTTTCTGCTTATCAAAAGGCAGTTCAATTGGGTTCTGTACATCACAGAAGTCATCTAGATTCTGCCAAGTTTGCACTCAAGCAAGCACTTCAACTGAATCCAACTCATCAAGGGATCGCTGAGCTACTGGAAACTCTAAGTACAGGACAAAAAATCTAAAGACACCCCTTGTGCAACTTTTTGACTTAAGTAACTATATACGGATATACGCAACTCCCATATATCTACCTCCAAGGTTTTTTTATGACATTTCCTTCATCTCATTTTCAACAAGAATCAGAACTTAGTATTAATACTAATCTCAAGGAATTAGCAAAGAAGCATGGATGGCTCTTTGAGGTTATTGACCCCTCGGATATTCAGGTTCATTACCCTTCAAACACAATTGAAGAAGACCTGTTCTATGTTATTAAGCACTGGGGACAGCTTCTTCAATACACTCCTCTAGAAAGGTCTAAACTTGTTAGAGAAGAACAATTTCATCATCTTCACTGCGTCACAAATTATGAAATTGGTGAAACCTTTAGATGTTCCATCTCTCGTGCTTTGGTCGTAAACCCGAAAGGATTAGTGATTACGTCTGACCTTGAAATCATTAGCCAATCTCTTGATGGTCACAAAATAGATATTAATTTACAAGCAGGACAAATTAAAAACAAGTTTAACGATAGTAAGATTCTTTCAGGAACTTATGTATCGCTCCTATCTTACTGGAGCCATACCCTAAACTTTGCTCACTGGCTGATGGATTCCCTGCCAAAACTTGCTCTAATAGAATCTTTAGATAACAGTGCTAAGAATAATTTAAAATTTATTATTCCTGATGGCTCACCGCCTTATATTGTTGACTCTCTCAAGCTATTGGGCATTCAGGAAAATCAAACAATACAAATCCAGGAGGATAGCATCACGGTTGAACAGCTGATCCTGTGTCGTGCAGCCGACAAACCAGGTAGACCCAACAAAAGGCACTTTCTAGCGATACGAAATAAATTGGTCTCCTCAGTTATAGATGAAGAAAGTATCTGTTTAGCCTCTAGAAGAATTTATATTTCCCGCTCTCAATCTTCCAGAAAAATAGTTAACGAAGATGATATTTTACAGATTTTAAAAAAATATAACTTTGAGGTCATACACTGTGAAAGAATGAGCTTAGCCGAGCAGATTAGTCTTTTCTCAGAGGCTGAAGTTGTGCTTGGTCCTCATGGAGCAGGGATATATAATCAAATTTTTTGCACCTCAGGGACAACTATCATTGAAATTTATAATAAAGACTACTGGCATCATTCATCTCGAATCATTTCCAGTTTTATGGGGCATACTCACTGGCATATTTTTGGGGAAAATGTCAGTAAAGATTGGCAAACATGGGTAGATCCGTTGAAGCTAGAGAAACTATTGTCTCTAGCTTTAGGTAACAAAAATTAAGGCATTGCTGAATCAAGGGATGAATATGAGTGGGGTGGGCATCTTGCTTGCCCGTTCCACAGCAAGATGCCCGTTCCACAGCAAGATGCCCGTTCCACAGCAAGATGCCCGTTCCACAGCAAGATGCCCATTCCACAAAAGTATTCAAATCATTCCATTATTAAGCAACGCCAAATTCAGGCCGGGTTCAGTCTGTTATAGGCAGATGAATCCCCCTTAACTGCCCTGCTTTCGATACCTTCAACGCTAACAGGTAAGTTTCCTACAATGGTAACCCGTTGAACGCAACGGGGCTGGGAACCAAAATCATTGATTCCATAGTGTTGCGTTACTCGGTTATCCCAGAAGGCAATATCCCCCTGTTCCCAATGCCAACGTACAGTATTTTCAGGACGCATTATGTAGGACTGCAATATCTTCAGGATCTGCATTGACTCATTTACGGAAAGCTCTCGAAGCTGGCGCACAAAAGCACCAATAAAGAGCCCTCGTTCACCAGACTCTGGAATAACGCGAACTACTGGATGCAATGTCTGGTATTCTGTTGACGTGAAAACTTTGCCCAATTCTTGTCGCTTCTTAGATATATTCACAGTTGCTGCTGAATAGTCATTATAGGTATTGCTGTGAACAGCCCAAAGCTGGTCAGCCAAGCTACGTAGTGGTGCAGGCAGATCTTGATAGGCTGTCACAGTGTTTGCCCACACTGTATCTCCTCCGACTGGAGGAATTTCAACTCCACGCAAAAGTGAAGCAAAGGGAGGACGATCAATAAATGTTACATCCGTATGCCATTGGTTAGTACGGTTATCCATACGTCCATAGTCGAATTCAAAGATCTCTGGATGACTAGGCAAAGATGATGGAAGTATCGGATGTGCAGCAGTAAGAACCCCAAATCGTCGGGCGAAGGCAACCTGACTAATCTCAGTAAGCTGCTGCCGTCGAAAGAAAATCACCTTATACTTGATTAATGCTTGGCGAATTTCATGAACTGTTTCATCGCTGAGAGTTTGTGCAAGATCGAGTCCGAGTATTTCTGCCCCGATCCGTCCAGCAAGAGGACAAATATCAAAGTTCTCATACTCGCCTGTTTTTAGGCCTGTGGTTATCTCGGCTTGAATTGTTCCATTCATCAATAATTACTCCTACTTAACGCTCAACTTCAACGCCAATAAAGCTCTTCACAATATTGGATATACTCGTTTCTCTGAATATTGCCAAATGAAAACCAAGCAATATAGCTTCGCAACTCTTCGCAAGGCAAACTTGTAATATCTTTAACGTATAAAATCTCTTGAGATTCCCAATTCAGAATATTGGTTGAAAGCAGACCGTAAAATGCTTCTTCCCATGAATTAGCAGTTACATTAGATTTGTGGTAAGTTATCTTCGTATTCATTGATGAACTGCCAGGCCTAGCGTTTGCTAAAGCATGAATAATGTCCATCGTGTGAGTTTGATATAAATCATTGGCCTTCTCCGAATTTGGGTTGGTCTTGTTGCGTAAGCACCACTCCTTGATAATTAAGGTGGAGAGTCGATCTGACAACATCCCAATGGAATTAAGACCAACTCCTGGAGCTGCCTGTACTTCACTCCAGTCGTACTGGGGACGATTGAGATTTTTATAGTTGTATATGATACTTGCCTTCAAACTAGCAAGCTTATTTGACAAATCGGCTAACAATTCTTCTAAAGGAATAACCTCAGAGGACAACCTTAAAGAATCTAGAAGTTTGTAGCTTTCAGATGTTAGATCCTGAAAATAGGGCACTAGTTGCTGTTTCATGTGCCAGTTTTGTTCATGCATCAGTTTTTACGGTGGCAGGTTTAATAACGTAAGCTGTTGGGCAAGGATAGTGCAGAGCTTGAATTTGAATATTCTTCTCTTCGAAGAATTGATCAGCACCTTGTGCTTCTGACCATTGATGATACCCATATTCATCAAATACTACCATCCCTCCTACAGACACTCGGTCCCAAAATGCATTCAAGGCTTGATAGGTCGGATATTGTAAGTCTAAATCTAGATATAAGCACGATATTTTTAAACCAGGTCTTTTCGTTACAAATTGTTTAGCTACTTCTGAAATATCACCTTTGACAAGATCATAGCTGCTTCGAGCAAAACCTGCATTAGCAATTAGATCATGAACAAATCGTTCTGCTCCTTCTTCATGCTGATAGCCTCTCACATCAAATAAACTTTTCATAGAAACTTTGTCTTGCCCAGACAAAGAATTAAGTAAAGATTCTGTATCAAAATAGTCAAAACCTATTATTTTTTTTAAAGCGTTAGGTGCTAGGATTTTTTTAAGCTTTAACCAAGTTAACATACCACTTCCCCTATAGACTCCCGCCTCTACAATGTCACCTGGCACACTAATTATTTTTTCAAAAATCAGGGTTCTCGCAACTAGCTTTGCAAGTATTTTAGTATCATCACTAAAAATAAATTTCTCAAATGCATCATATATCTCACTTTGCTTTGGTGTTCTTGTTTCCAAAGTAACTGAGTCATTGAGTTTGGGTTGCTGATCAATTTGATTTTGAGAATTACTCATGAAAGTTTCTTCCTAATTTTGCTTGGGATAAAAGACAATAACAGATGCTGCTGAATATACAAGTAGGGTAAGCTCATCTAAATTAATATCACAAACTACAGATAAAAGTTCTTTAATAATATTAAAAACCGGAAATCTGCTGCGTGAATGTCAATAAGCGCCCTTGTTTCTCAATAATTCCCAGATGGATGATTGAGAATGTGATTTGATAAATCTGAAAAATCCTAATGGTAATCGCAACGGTTTATTCTTTCTTGCTCAAAATAGGTTGAAAGTTCCGCTTAAGTAGAACAAATGTACTTATTTTGACCTCAGGTGCGACCCGTGGCGAATTTAATTCTTAATGGGTCAAGCGCACCTAAATTTTTTCCAATTTTTATTAAAATTGGTTTAATTAGATTGTTTTAGTTAAAATTCATACTAAATTAGATGATATTACCCTGAATATACAAGGAAAACTTCATGTATTCGGAATTCAGAGGTCGGGATTTTCTACAACTCTGAGACTATCTAATCCTACATCCCTCCCCAAATTCACAGCATAGCTTGTGAGAAGCCCTGAGGGTTTTTTGTCGTTGATACAAATTCTTTCTCCCGTGGGCACACCAAAAATTGCAATGTTATAGCGGAGTCCGTCGTTCTCTAATAGAGACAGCGTGGCTTCACGCATTTCCTCTGTACGGGCGGTCAGCAAAACAACAAAGTCTTCTTTAGAGATTTGATTCCAAAATTTCTTAACACCGGGGAGCAAGATTTCGCCATCCTGCTTGTAACCGTTATGTTTAAGAATAACCCCATCAATGTCGATCAACCAGGTTTTAGGTAAACAACTTAATACTAATTCTGTCATTTCACCAAGCTCTCCAACCAAAACAGTCCATTGTAAAAACTCGCTAGGATGGAATCATAGTCATCTTTTACATATCCTGATAATGAGAGCCAAATGAGAGCATGCAATAGGCGAATAACAGACATTTGTGTAGAAAATTTTTCTGTAAACATTGGTTCTAAATCTTTCCATTCATTGCTTTTTATACTAATATCAACTTGTTTTCCGGTAATTTTAAGATGGAATTGACGAAGGTTAAAACAATCGTAATCTCCTACAACTGAGTAGTACAGTTTTGCCCAGTCATACATCGGATCACCATAAAGCAAACTTGAACCAAAGTAACCTCTTGGATCGATTAGCCAAGCTTTGTTGTGATTATCTATAAGCATATTAGAGAAAGTCGGGTCACCATGAATGAGTGTAAATTCATCAACTTGAATTTCATCAACGAGTTTGGAAAACCAGTTCTCATATCGAGGATGAAAGGGATTTCGACATAAAAAACCATTAACTTGAATTGTCGGTTGATCGAAAAAAGGAATTAGTTGAGCAACACTATTAACACGACTATAAGTTTTCTGAAGGTAAACTTCTATTATGACTTTAGGGTCGGCGACTTTTTTTGCGCAACTATGGAGTCGAATTAAAGTCTGAAAAATATCAGTCAGAATATCTATTTTTTGCTGAAATTCAACGTTTAACTCAAAAGGATGTGACCCGAGAATCCTAGAGATAGTCATCGGGTGTTCAGAAATCAAGGTGGGTAGGCGATTAAATCCAAGTGAGTGAACAACGCGATACCAATTGCATTCTCTGTCAATTAATTTTTCAAATTCTTGAACTCGTGCTTTTTTGATAACTCGATTTCCTGAAATCTCAACAGAGTTAAAGAAGCGAGTAACGGGTTTTATTGCTTGATATTTTGTGAGATTATCTACAGTCCCTAGTTCATAGGTGTTATCAAGAAAAATTTCGTCAAATTTTATAGGTTGTTGAGAGAGCCAACGAACACACTCTCCTGATGATGGGATATCTTTGAGAACTGCTTTATTTTGAAATACGAAAAATCCTGCAATTCCTCGCTCCGTTGAAGCTTTATCTACACAAATTCCGGTCTGATCATAAGACCAGCGACATTTGAAAGAACGACTGAGGCCAATCCAGTTCTTTTCCCCAATCTGACAATTAGGTACTTCTTGAAGCAGTAAGTCACACCAGACTAATAAAAATGGATCATTATCAACGATGTAGGTTAAGGCTTGATCGATTCCTGACAGGGTTCCTTTGGTTTTTGCTCTAATTAACTTCACGGAAACCTTGGGTGGGGAAACTCTTAGATATCTCTCTAGGACTTCATGGAGATAATCTCCTATGACAAGAAACTTGGCCGATGGAAAGCGATCAAATAAATGATATAGAAGTGGTTGACCTGCAACTGAAAGTAAACACTTGGGTTTATTCCAAGTGTAGTGTTTTAATCGAGTTCCTTGCCCACCTGCCTGAGCAATTACCCAGGGAATTTTCTGTAGCTCCACGATTTACGCTCCATTATCTCAAGGTTTCAATAATTATTATATCATGTCTGTCTAATCTTTTACACATTAAGGTTGGAAATTGAGGCTAATTGATGGATATGAACAATCCCTATTGGTATCTTGTCTTTCACAACAAAAACATTAGGTACTCCTTTCTTTTTGAAAAAAATGAGTAATTCTGAAATCGTCATCTCAGGCGAAATAGATAGGGGTGAGGGTGTCATGTATTGACTAACAGGTTCTTCTAAAGAAACTTCAGCTTCTAAACTTCGACGCAGATCTCCATCTGTAAAAATCCCAACGTATTGATTTCGATGATTAACAATACCAACACATCCTAGGCTTTTAGAGTTCATTTCAATAATGGCTTCTTTAATGGATGCGCTCAAGTCAATTAGAGGCATTCTATCGTCCACATACATCACATTCTTCACTGGAACCAGTAGTGCACCTAAATTCCCCCCGGGATGAAGTTCCTTAAAATTTTCCGCTGTAAAACCCCGTAAAGACATAACAGCTATAGCTAACGCATCACCTAAGACTAGTTGACAGGTAGTTGACGTAGTAGGAGCCAAACCGTTAATACATGCTTCAGGAAAGTCAGGAATTTGCAAGACAATGTCTGCAAAATGGGCTAAGGAACTGGTGGGATTCTTAGTGACTAGAATAATTGGTACTCTTTGCCGTGAAGCATACTGTACTATGTCTAATAGCTCAGTTGTTTGGCCGGAAGCGGAAAGTGTAATCAGAACGTCTCTGCTGTCTAATAAACCCAAATCTCCATGACTGGCTTCCGTTGGATGAACAAAGATTGAAGGCATCCCTGTGGATGTAAATGAAGCAGCAATCTTACGGCAAATATTACCGCTTTTGCCAACTCCAGAAACAACTATTTTCCCTTTACAGTCTCGGATAATTAGTACAGATTTTGACCAGGAATCATCGATGGTTTCACAGAGTTTTAAAACTGCGCTAATTTCTTTTTCCACCACAGTTTTTAGTTGGTTCTTAATAGTTTCATGAATCGACATATACACAAGGCTTTAGCATAAAACTCAGCGCTGATTGATTGAATTAAGTTCACAAGCAAATTTTAAAAATGAAAGTTCCTTTGAAATGTCTTTGACTAATCATTCTCGTTCGATCCGTCAAACAACATCATGTTCCAATTCTGATGAAAACTGAATTCCTTCATATGTTTGATGGAACTTAATAGTTCTGATTCATATTTGTAAGCATACTCTTTACCTTCAATCAATTTTGTTTTTACAGGAGCCCAGTTAGTTATACTTTGTTTGTTTCCGGTTAAATAAGCTACATTTTTGAACTTAGCAACTTCTACTCCGCAATAGTCTAAATGACTCTTGAGATGTCTTTCATGATTTAAATTATTTTCATCTAGATCGTTATAGATATAAATGAATGCTTTCAAGCTAATCATAAATTCAAATAAGCTTAAATAATCAGCAATATTTTTATCGCTACAAATTGCATGTCGATCATTGTAGCCGTTATAATTTTCTCCTGTAGGTATCCAGATCAATTTTGGATCTAGTAAATTTAAGGGTGGATGTTGTACCAACCAGAATAAATCTGTTCTTGTAATAATAAATCTCTGATAATCGAAGCCATTTTTTTTCAGATTCTGTAGTCTGGTAAAGAGTTTCCAATAATTAAAATTTAAATGAAAGCCGGAACCTCTACGCCCCTTTAATCCTCCGAGCCAATTTCCTTCAATATCAAAGTATTTATGCCATTGTCTCTGTTGTTCCGGCGTGAGTTGATTGAAAAAATCAGCTAAAAAGTCTTGATATTCATTTTTCCCGTCCTCATAGATACAGATATCAACGATATTACAACTTCTAAACTTGTCTATACAAGCTTCATCTTCTGAACTCATGTGAGATACACAGAATACTAAATCAGCATTTAAAGGCTCAATTACTTGCTCGATCAAATTTTTATAAGTTGAATTTACTGTCCTTAAAGTGCCAACCATACAGACAACTGGGCGTTGTTCTGCAGCTGCTACATTTGGGTTCAATTTAATATTATCCATGGTAATTTCTGAATCAAACATTAGCTTAATTTTCTGGATCTTGTTGAAATTTCATCTGTTTATGCAAGACCTGTTTGAATTTGGACAAATCTACTTTAAAATCAGCATTTTCATCAAACTGATCATGGGTAAGAAAGTAATGTTCCTGACCAAGCCCTTTAAATTGGGTAAAGAAAAATGGTGTTGGAGAGCTTTCTGGATACAGAACGAAGATCTTGATTTTCCCCGAGAAGAGAGTAGTTGCCAATCCCGCACCATGAGGAGCCACAATGACTTCTGCTTGGGTAAACAGTTCTACTTGGGCTCGAAATGACATTTTTTCCAGAAAAACCACTTTGAATCCGTAGTTTTTCAGGTACTGGATAATTTCATCTTCATTCAGGACTCTGCGATGTTTGGCATGGGCGCGGGAAATATAGATTCGTTCATTGGGATTTTCAACGGGAGCTAGGTCAAATTTATTGAACACACAGTTTCTAATATATTCATAATACTCAGAAGGCAAAAATCCGTTTTCACAACGGCTAACATAAGATGGCATGATCAGACGGTCTATTTTAACCCAAGAGCATTGTGTAACAGATACCGTGTCGAAGTTTTCTGGCAGGACACAGGATAAAAGTTCTCTAAAAGAATCAGGCAAAAAGTCCGGGACAAGAACTGTTAGTTTTTGATTAGGTCTTGCAAGCATAGCCGAATAAATTCGGGGTATGGAGTCATATAAAAAATGCCAAAAGTTTTCTGCTGAAAGGGAAAAAATGTAGACTGCTGTGATCGGTAGATGTTTCGACCATAGAAGCTTCAGACGATCAAAGTATCCCAGCCTCCATCTTGCAATAGTAACCCGATATTCCATACCAGAATCAACGATTGCCTTAAAGTCTTTTGTGCAGACAGTTCCTAAACCAATATGAACATAGGCTGGAACAACATCACACACAAATATTTCAGAGCGCTCAAAATAATCAGTTTTATAATAAAGACAGATCTTCAGAAACTCTCGGTCTATATCGTTAACACCAAAATCAACTCTTTCAGAAGGAAACAGAACTTGGTGATTTTCAATATTATCTCCCAAGGATTCTTTGGGGTGAATGGTCTGGCTGAGTCGCAAGAGCCGCAATAAAGGAATCCTATCTAGCAGTTTGGATAAAAAAGAGTTTTTACTGTTCTCATACGGTGATGAAGGCTCAGTTTTATTCTTAATTAACTGGGTTTTCATCTCTTTTAATCGTCTCTGCCTTTCTTCAGTGAGCAAAGCAAGATAGCGCTGAGAGGTACGCTTTTGAAATTTAGCCTTAGTTTTGATCATGATAGCGATTCATATCGTAGTAACTCAATTTTAAATTACCTTTTAATTTTCAACTTTTATGATAACTTTCTCGACGCATTGAAAACGTTTTACCTGTTAGTTTCAGTTCCGTCTTTATAAAAAGGGCATAGAGCATAATATTATAGAAATAATCATTGAGCCGATAAGATGTAAAAATCTGAGGATTAAACGTTTTTTTCGGGTGATCGTGGTCTTGCCAGTAAATTGAGAGTAACTTTCCCCTCTTTGTCTTTTTGGGCTTGCACGCACGTGGGTAAAAGTGCGACGTAAATGATTTCCTAGTTAATGTATCATCCTGGCATTTAAATGCCCCATGTACAAGAAAAGGATGCCACAGTAACAGATCTCCTTTACTCAAGTACATCGGCTTTTTTTCAAGCCGCTCTTCGGATGAAAAAGACATGATTTTTTGGATAAACTTTTCATGAGTTGGATATTCTTTTCTATCAACCAACCCCAACTTATGAGATCTTGGACATACGAAAAAACTACCACAATTCTCTTGGATATCCTCTAGGGAAAACCAAGCCCCTATTAAGTTTCCTGGCGGGTTAGTATCTAAATACCAAGAGTCCTGGTGCTCAATCGTACCTGTCGATTTATCGAAGAACATATTCTGCCATGAAATATGTTCTGAGTAACCATCAATCGTACTGAGAACATCAGAAATGCACGGATCATAAATACAGTCTTGAATACGCTTTGAGAACTCTGGAAAAAATGCCAATCGACTGGCATTTTCCATAGATTCCTTAATGTAACCTTGCTGAGTCAATTCAACTCTTACACAGCGCTGGATTGACTGAGAAAAATATACAAATAATGGATTAGTTTTTATCTTTTCATAACTGTCAAGAAACAAATCAATTTTATATAACGGAATTGCTTTTTCAATTACTACATATCCAGGTTCAATGTAATAGTCTTTAATTGCCAATTTTTGTTCAAGGTTAAACTTGATCATTTTTATAACTTTTGTAAGTTTATATTACTTTTATGATGATCATTTACTTTGAAATGAAGAGTCAACGGTGCTATGCTGAGAATTTGTCTGTTGAAATTGGTTTGCATGGGGCCACTTGAGGTGCCTTGATCGCTCCATCATTTCTCTATAGTTAGGTAACGCTGAGCAAAGCAACTCCCACTTGGGGCGATCATCATTATCACCGATGTTGATGGATGGGAGACCCTCACAAACAGCAGCATGGTGGGTATCGTAGAGATTTGAAAGGAGTTCTTTGTCTGCTACTGTGTAGGGAAATCGCGGTAGTCCATAGAGATTGGCAAGAAACTGGCCACCTGCTACCTGATATTTCAGCATGCTTTCAACCCAGTCTTCCTTAGGGCGAGTGGTATACAGAATCAGGGTATCTGGGTAGTAGCGTTCAAAGGTCTCTCGAAGAGCATAGAATGGAGTATCGGAGAGCGTATGGTATTGCTCTACAATCCGACGCATATCTGGGGCGTTTGCCCTGAATTGTTTTAGCATCTCTGGGTTATGTTCTCCTGGCTTCCAGATGTGCAACGACTTGAAGCCTAGCATTTCTGTAGCCCGCGCAAATGAAGTTGTGCCTGTTCGTGGAAGGCCAACATTAACAATACAGGGTAGTGTTCTCATCGATCGAATCAGATCCAGACTAAGGTGAGTTCGACGGACTGGACAAAACTAGAAAAAAGCTGATACTAGGTTTGAAGCATTCAGTCTGAGCTAACTATCGGAAATATTGTATCACTTCTGGATATCACCAATGATCTTTTGTGAGGTAGATGAGTTTTGCCAACAGTTCGAGCATTGGTGAAACTTGGAATGAATATGAGTGGGGTGGGCATCCTGGCCGCCCGAAAATATCCGGTGCCCTTGACCCATTAAGAATTTAGTTGGCCACGGGTCGCACCGCCAGAAGCAAGATGCCCATTCCACAAAATTCTTAAAATCATTCGATTATTAAGCAACGTGCTTTGCCATTCTCAGGCGCATTGGAATTAGTATAGTGTTACGACGTTGAGGTGAAACCGGGCGATGGTTTGCTAACTCTAGCTGATAGTTAGAAACAACAGTCGCCAGAGCCAGTTTGAGTTGATAAAGAGCGATATCTCCTCCAATACAACTTCGTATTCCCCCACCAAAGGGCAAAAATTCATAGGGAGAGAAGCGATGGTTTAGAAAACGATCGGGTTTGAAGGTTTCAGGTTGCGGATAAATATCTTGGCGATGATGAATAACATATGTTCCTACTGTAACTAGCATCCCAGGATCAACCTGACAATCACTGATTTTAGTGGTTGCTTTCACCAGCCGAGGAATCATAAACATGGTAACGGGATACATCCGCAGGGTCTCATTACAGACTGCACTCAGATAGGGCAGACGAATAATATCAAGCGGGTCGGGAGAATTTCCTAAGCTATTGAGTTCTGCCAACAATCTGGCTTTAATTTCAGGGTCACAATAAACCCGATACCAAGACCAGGCAATAGAAGCTGCGGTCGATTCGTTGCCTGTAAACAACAGCGACAAAACTTGCCCTAATAATTCCTCGTCCGATAGAGCATTTCCCTGTTCATCAGTTGCTGACATTAATAAAGTGAGTAGATCTTCCCGTTTTGGATCGCGATGGGCGCGACGTTCAGCAATTTCACCATAAACTAACGCTTTCATTTGCTGGCGTTGTTTAAGAAACTTTCCCCAGGGACTTATCGAACCTAAATCCCGTTGTAAAAATCGAAAAAATAAAGGAATACCAATAATATTGGAGGCAAATAAATTGACCATCTCAACCATAAGGCGTTTTATTTGTTGATAACGCTCTTGGTGATAGGAGCCAAACAAGAGCTTAATCATCACTTGCATGGATATATCCTGCGCCGTCTCCCAAACTGAAAAGGGCTGATAGGCAGGGATCGTCTGCATTACATCATTTACTAAGTTACAAATTAACTGACCATAGGCTTGAATGTGCTTGCCATGAAGCATAGGGATCAACAGCTTTCGTGCATGAAGATGAGGCATACCTTCGAGGGTGAAAAAAGAACTGTCTCCAAAGATCGCCTTCAGTTCGCTGTCAAATGCCGTCGTAGTCAAGTGCCTACTGCGGTTTTCAATAATTTCCTGAGCAGCTTTCGGTGTGTAAAATACAACTAGAGGGCGACCAAAATCAATTCCCTTTGCCCAAAACGCATCTGGATAGGCTCGGTAAGCCCTTTCCCAATAGCCAACTGGATTAGCGATGTATTCCATTCTCTGCATCCAGACTGGTGTCTTTAATGATTCAACCTGTGTCATAAACCAGTTTCCCCAAGTTAACGCCAGCTTTACAAAGCGCTCTGCAAAATAAGAGTTGAGTGGGTCAGCCCCCTCTATGAAGGCAGGACTGTTTCCAGTTCCAAGTAAGGCAGCTCTAATTAGGCTGAAACCTCAAACCGAAAATATTCCTAAACATCATCAAGAATATAGATAATCCCAGCCTATTTAGTAGCAATGATAATACCGCTGGGTGCCCAAAAATCAGAATAGATTCGACGCATTTGGCTAAATCCCGCATCCCTGAGACATTGCTCATGGTCGCTCCAAGTGTAAATCATGCCCCCCTCATGGGGAATGGAGACAAAGTAGGATGAATCCAGGGCAGCCATCAACGGCCCATCTTCTTCATCAGATGTCATCATATTAAAGATGATGAGGGAACCACCGGGCTTGAGGGCTTCATAGGCTCGACGGAGCAATGTTGTATTTTTTTCTAAAGACCAGATAACGAGCACATGAATAAACAGGAAGCAGTCTTGGTTCTGGGGAAACTCATCAACAAATATGTCTGCCCCCATGACCTGAATTCGGTCTGTTAGCTGGTTTTGATCAATATGGTGTTGAGCAATCTTACAACTGTCAGGAATATCCATGAGGGTAATCTTGACATTGGGAAAGGCTTTGGCTAAGGCAATGGAGTTGGTTGCATCGCCGCCTCCTACATCCACAACTGTGTGGAAATTGGAGAAGTCAATTTTCTCTAACCAAAGGGGATTAACGAGTTTCGACCAAGATCCCATGAAGTTATAAAACACCTTATCCAAGCCAGGATCTTCATGTAAGCGATTGTACAAATCAGGCCCCTGCCCCTGAAACTGTCGCAAGCCCACATTTTTATTTTGTCGTAGTGATTCTACATAATCAATAGAGCCACGATAGACAATTTTGGCTTCAAAGAGAACAACATCATAGAATTCTTTCCAGGTATTCTCAAGAAACAACATCTGAATCACCAGGCTGTTACGATATCGATCGCCAAGCTTCTGAATCAGCTTCAGGGCTGTTAGTCCCAGTAAGAGAGCCTTGGTGGGATAGTCTGCCAGGTTCAAGTGCTGACTAATTTCTGCCTGGGAAAGCTCAGGGTGTTTCCAGAGCAGCTCAAACACACCGAGTTCACAGCCTGCGTACAGATTTTGAAAGGCAGAATGACCGTATAAAAGCAGTACAAGGTCATCCATTTTGAGTGTGTCTTTATTGCGATTGAGCAACTGCAGCATCCTTAAGTCGCCATCAGCCTGTTGATTTGTTGTTCCATTCGGAATACCCATTTGGGAAGCATTCAGCGGTTTAAATTCATTTGCCATTTGTTAATTTCTCCTTAATCCTTTTGCGATTCCTGCCTTGAACTTAAATTGTCTTAACCAAGAAGTGGCTCAGCTTCAGCTAGATTACTTTTAGCAACATCAGCTTTGACAGCGTATTTGCTCGACAAAGATACATATATACCCGACAGAACTATACAACAAAATGATCCGCTTAAAAGGGTAACCTGCTCGCTCAAAATTATCCAAGCAAAAAGAGCGCTAATCACCGGGTCAAGGAGCAGAGAAACAGCGACAACTCCTGAGGATAGATAATTGAGAGAATAGGTAATGAGTCCATGACCAATTACTTGGGAAAAGAAAGCTAAAGCAACAACCACTCCCCATCCTCGCCATGATATTGGCAAAAAATGGACATTTGTTGTGAATGTGCTGAACAGGAATAAGACAGCCAGCGTGATCAGGGAGCCAATCATACAACACCAAAGCATCAGAGTCCGGGTTTTGAACTGGGTGAGTAGGCGCTCCATGAGTAATAGCTCTAAAGTAGAGCAGATTGCAGAGAGTACAGACAACAAATCTCCTTGAAATTTATAGACAGACTCTGAAAAGTCATTAAATCCTATGAGAATAGAGCCCAAAATGGCTATTGTCATGCCAATTAAAAATCTGCTGTCATAACGATTCTTGAATAAAATCCATCCTCCCAGAGTTGTTAGTAGGGGGCGCAGGCCATGTAAAATCGTGACCGAACTAGCCACACTCGTTTGGGTCAGAGACAAAGCCCAGAGAAGTTGAATTGAGGCAAATAAGCTACCGACTAGTAACAACATGCCTGCTGTTTTCAGGGTGTAGATTGGTTGCGCTTCAGCGGGTGTCTTGTCAGATACATCTTGACGAAATGTCTCAACCCCACTCCAAATCCCAAAAAATAGGCCAGCGATCCAAAAACGATTAAAGATTGTAGAAATGGCACCGATCTCAGCCATGCTAAATTTCACAAAAATAGGAGCCGATCCAATCGCTAATAGTGCTATTAATAAACCAATAAATGGTAAAATAGCCCTTTTTGGATCTGGCAACGGAGAGACATGTTCTACTTGAGTTTCCATGGAAATCGGGTATAAATTCAGTGAAAATTAGCAGGCTTAAAGTTGATTATGGCCTTGAGGACAGATAAGTCCTGCATCTTAAACTGATGGAAAACTCAGCCCAAATCAAATATGTCCGTAATAATCTCGGTGTACGGCAATGGAATAGGCGTAGTCTAACAGTGTTCCCCAGGTAAAAACTGGAAGATGAATCGCCTGCTGAATTGCTCGGGCAAAAGGTTGGGTACCAGAGCATTCTAGAAGTAAGGCTCCCATGTAAGGATGGCGTTGATAAAAATCAACCGCAAATTCCGTCAATTCTTGCTCAATTTTCTCATAATTAGCCTCTCGTGATAGAGGATCAGGTTCCATATAGAGGTTTGTGATTTCAGGACAGCAGCCTGACTCCATCAGGCCTTCAATCACATAATTACTGTTAGGCTGAATCCCAACGGCTTCTAGATGGGCTGATGTTAAAACATTTTTAGAGAAAACCAGAATGCCAACAACTTGGTTATTCCCGATTAACTGTTGTGCCAGGGGCACTTGCAGCAAACTGGACATAAACACAGGAATTTTCACATAACCAGCAACTTCCTTCTGAAAATAGGCAAAATATCCGCATTCTCCGGCGATCGCCCGACATCCAATTTTCTCTAGTTTCTTAGCCGCCTTTTGAATGGGTTCGAGGTAGGGAGACTTATCCGCTTTAAACAGTAACTCTTTGCCATCTAAACCTTCGGCAATTTCGTACTGAATAGGAAACGGATACGCACTGGCATTGCGAGTATCGCCAGGAAATCCTGGATATTGCTCATCTAGAATAATCACCCCAACCCCCATGCCGTAACAATGATGGTGGGGAGATGTTTGAATATTATGAATTCTGAAATCTCTCTGTTGATATATCATTTGATGTGATCCACTCCTCTCCATCGTCCTTTCATGTACTGCGCAAGCCAGTAGGCATCCCTTTCCGATAAGGGTTCAGTAATGGGTTGGTCTAGGGGAGTTGGATGATTCGGTAAAAATCCACCCCTGGGTTGACCCGCGTCCACAGCTCCCCACATTGTTTTGAACGATGGTATGTCCGGCAATTCTCGGCTATTAAATGGAGTGTACCAAACCCGTAAAAGTAACCGATCATACTCCCCTGACTCAATGGGCCAAGAGGAACGGGCGTGGTAAATCACATGATTATTGGTAATCAACCAGTCCCCCGGTTCTACTCTCAGGGTCATTCCCACCTTAAGACCAATTTCTTCTAAAAGCTCCAATCCCTGTTTCTGCTTCTCTGTGAGTCTTGGAGCACCTGGAACCAGTTGACTCAACTTCACATAGGCGCTGGAATACTGGGTTGTGAACTTCCCTTTATGAATACACCAAAGTGGATAACCTGTCCAATTGTTTTCTCCTTCAAAAAAGAAGGGGATTTCTTTGAACAACTCTTGGGCAATATCGGGATGAGACTGACGCATTTCATTATAAATAGTGATGGCACTTGCTAAGCGATTCTCCCCACCCGTTCTAGCCTGTCTAATACAGAGTAAACTATTGATATCACAGCGATCACAGTGAAACCTAAATGCATCATTGGACTGTTTGTCCTTTTCAGAGGAATCTGGAGCTTCTGCCCGAATATAAGTAATGAATTGTGTCGTCTTTCTGATCGGAGAGTCAAAATCTGAATTAGATTCTCTGACGGGCAATCCCATCTGTCTGCAGAGTAGCAGGTAAACCTCTGCGATTTCCTCTTCTGAGTATCGATTAACAGGAATACCCTTTAATAGAACGGCTCCCTTTCCGTTTTCTAGCTCTTCAGAAACACCTCCTAGAGTCTTGCTCAGCTGATTAAACTCAATAGCTTGATCATTAGAGACTTTGAGAGCATCAATAGCCGCTTCAATCTCTGCAATTTCCGTCGAGGTTAATCGATAATTCCAGTAGGTCGAATTCAGTAATTCATTCCCTTTCCAGGCTGCTGGAAGATTGACCAAAGTTTTTGCATCTTCCTGAGATTTGCTTGTAACAGTTTGAGATACCATGTTGCACTTCCTTGATTTTGTTTGCTTTAGTCCGACCCATCTATTTTGTTTGCTTGAGTCCGACCCATCTAACTTTCAGATATCGGTCTAACCAGTAAGACTCGGTTTCTGACAATGCTTCATGAATCGCTTGATCCGGGGGAAGCTTATGATTGGGTAAAAAGCCCCCCCGAGGCTGGCCTGCTTCTACCGATCCCCAAAAGCGTCTAAACGGATCAGTGTCGGGCAATTCTCGACTATTATATGGTGAGAAACACACTCTGAGCAGCAAGCGATCATAGTTCCCCGACTCGATTTTCCAAGAAGCGCGGGCATGGTAAACCACATGATTGTTGACCATCAGCCAATCCCCTGGTTCTAGCCTCAGGGTTATCCCGACTTGACTGCCAATGACCTGTAACAAATTCAGTCCTTCTTTATGACGCTCAGTCAGTCGTGGTGCTCCTTCTATTAACTGACTTAGATACGGGTAGGTACTAGACACCTGGGTTGTAAACTTGCCCTTATGAATCTGCCAGGTCGGGTAACTGATCCATCCCCCTTCTCCGTCATAAAGCCATGGCATTCCTTGAAACAAGTCCTCGGCAATTCCGGGATGGGATCGCTGCATTTCGTTATAGATGGTAACCGCACTTGCTAAGCGGTTTTCTCCACCCACTCGAGCCTGTCTGACGCAAAGCAAGCTCAACACGTCATATCGATCCGTATGGAGTTTGTAGGCATCATTAGACTGCTTACCGTTTTGAGAAGAATTGGCTTCTGCTCTGATAGAAGTGACAAATTGAGATTTTTCCCTGGATGGGGAATCCCAGTCTGAATTCGATTGTCGAATGGGAATACCCATTTGCTGACATAGAATCAGGTAAACCTCAGCAAGTTCCTCTTCTGAATATTGATCAACCGGAACCCCTTTCAAAAGCACGGTTCCTGTACCATTCTCCAGTTCTTCTAAAATGGCTGTCAGTGTCTTTTTAAGTTGATTAAATGATACGGCTTTGCTGTGGGAGACTTTCAGGGTGTTAATGGCCGCTTCAATTTCTCCTACTTCTGCTGGAGTAAGGTGGTAATTCCAGTATTTAGAGTTGAGTAGTTCATGAGCGCTCCACACGGTTGGATCCTTAAGTTGTGTCATATCCTTTTCATTAATCCTTAGGAAAAGAATCTGTACAATAGCTAAAAACTATTAGGGGGTTGGGTTGGGATAACGAGAATGAATCTGGTCGATAGCGGCCAGGATTTCTTGAGATAATTCGATATCCACACAGCTGAGGTTTTCTTTGAGTTGTTCGATGGTAGACACCCCAACAATGGTATTGGTGACAAACCAGCGCGATCGCACAAACCCTAGAGCTAACTGTGCTGGAGTCAATCCATGTTGATGAGCTAATTCCACATAAGCTTGGACTGCTTCCTGAAAGTTGGGTTTAAGGTAGCGCCTGTCAAAGCCGGGAAACAAATCAACTCTGGAGCCTGTCGGTGTTTGGGACAGATATTTACCTGAGAGATGACCAAAAGCCAGGGTACTGTAAGCGATTAATCCGACATTATGAAAACGACAGGCTTCCGCCAAATGAATCTGAAAAACTCGGTTGGTTAAGTTAAAAGCATTCTGAATAGAGACAATTTTGGGTAATCCAAACTGTTGAGCCAGATGGCAAAACTCACACACCCCCCAAGGTGTCTCGTTGCTAACACCTAGATAACGAATCTTTCCTACTTTGACCAACTCTGCAAACGCTTCTAATTGCTCCAAAATTGGCACAGTTTCTCTTTCATAGCAGGGATCGTAATCTGGATCGCCAAACAGTGGCACATACCGATCTGGCCAGTGGATTTGGTAAAGATCTATATAGTCCGTCTGTAGCCTTCGGAGACTGCCGTCTATTGCTTCTTGGATATTCTTTCGGTCAATTCGATTTTTCCCCTCCCGAATCCAGGTCAATGGTAAGGTTCTGCTGATGGACGGGCCAGATACCTTAGTCGCAATCACTAGCTTATCCCGTGGCTGTTTGCGTAGCCAGACCCCAATATATTCCTCTGTCTTACCTTGGGTTTCTGCACGGGTAGGAGCTGGATACATTTCTGCAGTATCAATGAAATTAATACCCTCAGAAACTGCATAGTTCAGTTGGGCGATCGCCTCTTCCAAGATATTCTGCTGGCCATAATTCATGGTTCCCAGACAAATTTCAGAAACGACCAAGTCACTATCACCGAGTCTTTTGTATTGCATCAGACTTCACTCCGAAAACAAGCTATATTGCCTATTAAAAAAGTGATCAACCATCCAAACGGGTCGCACCGCCAGGAACAGGCAAGATGCCCATTCCACCTAACTGTTAAAATGATTCCAAGACTCACGCAACGCCCACCCTATTGGTTAGAGCGCGGGGCTTCCCGGTTGGGAGCTAAATCCCAACCACCTTTTGCCAGTTGATAGGCGGATCAACGACTCCAAAGGTTTGCTCGTCGGGATTAACAGAGTCCGGATTAAGATAAGTTCCAAAGAGGCGATCAAAAATGGTAAAATAGCTACCCATGTTGTAAGCGCCAACTTGGGTATGGTGTAGGCTATGATAGCGAGGCGTAACAAAAATCCACTCCAACAGCCCCATCCAAGAACGCCACTTCGCATTTGAGTGAGTCCAATTCTCGTGAAGAGCGCCGAACAACCCTAAATAAAACATAACTTCTGGGGGGATTTCGAGGATTGGAAAAGCCAGAAACCCTACTTGGAATAAAAACCGACTGGTGAAACTGGTTCTTTGAGCCGCCAACCACCATAACTTTTGAATAGAGTGATGCCAAAGGTGGGTTTGCCAGAGATAATCATTATGGTGCATCCACCAATGAGCAACGTAGTAACAAAAATCCTTAATCACATAAGCCAAAATCACCCGCACCCATAGAGGTAGGGCAAGTATACCGAACTGACCCAGCCACTCCTTCAGAATGGGAGGGATAAAAAACTCAATGATATCAGCGTATGCATAAGCAATAATGATGACAAATACAAGGGATATTACAGCAGCACCAAACTCCTTCAAAAATTCTTCGGCATAGCGAATCTCTTTTAGGGGATCGGGCTTTTCCCAAAGTAGCCATATCAGCCCACCTGTCAAAAAAATTGCTAGCCACCCGATTATAATTTGTGTAATCATCTAATCAATTATTATCCTGACTTTATAACTATACCTTTGAAAACCTTTGAGGGTAAACGCAAAAATCAATAAGGCGGCATTGTTATCAACACTCTTGATCTAAATATGCCATAATGCTGAGCAATCTTGGCTGATTATGGTCATAATCCTTGCCCTATATAGCAATCCTAAAGCATTTGTAAAATCTGTCAGATTTTAAATCCTTACTGGGCAAGGGTTAGAGCGATAGCTTTGGCCACTATATTTGACGAATCAGATAGGATTGCTATATCACATTTTGGCTAAATTTTTATTGCGCTTAGCCTGCTATACCTCTAGACCCCAATGATTTTGCGCGGTGTAACAAGTGCGTTTTCTCCTGAGGCAAACTCTATTTGGTCAGAGGCTAATTTTTCAGGGTCAACATAGGTACCAAAAAGGCGATCAAAGATGGTCAGTAGAGCCCCCAAATTTTGGGTAACAGAGCCGCTTTGGGAGTGATGTATGGCATGAACCCGAGGAGTGACATAAAACCACTCGATGAACTTCATCCAAGAACGCCACCTAACGTTCAGATGAATCCAGTTATCGTGGATCATGTAGTGAATTCCTACAAAAACCATAATTTCAGGTGGAATTCCCAACAATGGAAAGCTGAGGAATCCCACCTTGTACAACAGCACATCTGTCAGGCTTTCTCGTTGAGCAGCCAACCACCAAAGCTGATCAATGGAATGATGCCAATTGTGAGTAAGCCAAAGGGTATTGTTTTTGTGCTTGATCCAATGGGTTACATAGAAACTAAAGTCTTTTAAGACGTAGGCAATCAATAAGCGCACCCACAACGGCCAAGATAACAACCCTGTCCAACCGATGAAATCCATCATGGACGGAGAAATCGTGAGTTTGACCAGTGCTACAAAGAAATAGGCAAGAATAATACTGTAAACTGCGGAGATCATTGCAGCACCGAATTCGATTGGAAACCGAGAACGGTATTCAACTGACCGAAAGGGATCTTTAATTTCCCAGATCCAAAACAGTATTCCCGATCCAAAAAGGGCTGATAATCCGATCAGCATTTGAGTAATCATAGTCTACCTCACGGTATCAATAGGTCTGATGATCTAAATGGTTCAAATTATTCCAAAAATGGGTAATCTACGTATCCTCGTTCATCGCCACCCGTAAATGTTGGACGGTGATAGGGATTGAGGGAGGCATTTAGAGCAAAGCGTAATGGTAAATCAGGATTGGCAATAAACCATCTACCATATGCTACTAGATCAGCATCACCCTGACGAATAATCGCTTCTCCAGTTTCGCGAGTGTAACCCCCTGCTGTTATTAATGTTCCGCTATATCGGGGTCGAAAATGGTGAACACCAAGCTGTACTTTTTTTTGGCTAAAGTCGTCATGACTGCCTTTAATTCGGGGTTCTACAATATGGAGATAAGCAAATTTAAATTGATCAAGCTGAGTCACTACATAATTAAATAAAGCTTCTGGGTTAGAGTCATTCATATCCTGGAACGTGCTACTTGGAGACAGACGCACGCCTACCCGATCCGATCCCCACACCTCAATAACAGCAGCAGTGACTTCCATTAGCAAACGGGCACGATTTTCAATACTGCCCCCATAGGCATCGGTGCGATGGTTACTGTTATCTTGCAGAAACTGATCTAGTAAGTAACCACTAGCACCATGAATTTCTACCCCGTCAGCTCCTGCGCGCAATGCATTTTCTGCGGCTTTACGATATTGGGTAACGATACCAGGAATTTCGCTGCTTAAAAGTGCTCTGGGAACAACAAAGGGCACCTCCTCCTCCGTGGCAGTTAAGGCATTTTCCTCTGCTGGGGCGATCGCACTCGGAGCAACTGGTAGTGCGCCCTGAGGTTGCAACGATGGGTGAGAACACCGTCCGCCGTGCCACAGTTGAAGAAAAATTCGCCCGCCCCGGTCGTGTACAGCCTGAGTCACCAATTGCCAACCAGCAATTTGCTCAGGGCTATAAATTCCAGGTGTTCGTGGAAGGCTGCTGCCCTGGGGAGAAATTTGGGTGGCTTCACTAATGATCAACCCCACAGAAGCCCGTTGAGCATAATACAAAGCATTCAGGGGAGTCGGCGCGAGATGCTGATCAGCTCGTCTACGAGTGAGCGGAGCCATGACCATGCGATTCGGTAGCTCCAAATCTCCAAGCTTAAAGGGTTGCAGTAGTTTAAGTGAATCCATTTCCCCCCTCAACTCACTGGAAAAATAGTTGCAGCAGGATTAGGTTGAAGCAGCTCAAGCAAAGCATGGTCTGAACCTAGGACATCTGTGGCAATTTCCCGACTGTTCTGCCCTGAACCATCTATAAACCTTAGGTTTGCTCCTGCCCTGATTAGTGCTTCTGCACAGCTAAGCTGGCCTTGTCGCAAGGCATAGTGTAGGGGCGTTTGGTGCGTTCGAGTTGCACTCACCGCATCCACAAATGCCCCAGCTTCGAAGAGCAGGCGTATGACTTCTGGACTCCCTCCTTTACAGGCTTGATGCAGCACTGAGGTGCCAGAGCAACTATCAAGCATGTACAAGTCTGCTCCTGAATCTAAGAGGACGCTCACCATCTCTACATTAGCCTGCTTCGCTGCCATCATCAAAGGGGTCAACCCACTTTCGGTATCTCTAACATTGACATTTGCACCTATCGCTAGAAGAGACTGCACAGTAGGGAGTTGATTGTCTTGTACAGCCTGAATTAACCGCTGATCCAAGTTTCCCTTGAAGGCAGCAACCTCTAGATTGGGGTCAAAGTAAAAGCTCCATGAGGCAATTTTGCCATCTTCATCTAAAATAATGAATTGGGCATCTTCCACCTCAAAAATTTGCTGGGTCTGTTTGCATACTTCTCGGGTGTGGGAAATAATGCAGGCTTTATTGCCCTCAACAATAAATTCCTGCAAATCATAGCTGAGGAGTTCAACGGTTTGGGCTCGAATTTTAAAGGCTTCGGCTACTGCTTGACGTCCGACTTTCTGTCCAAGATATGGGATGGCCTGATTATATTCGTTCTGGGGAGCATAGAAAACAACAGTTTCTGATAAGCCGTCTATGACCGCTTCAATATCATCCTTGGCCCAGCTTTCAAACCACTGCCTTAAAATTTGGGTTGTTTCTTCAGTATCCATAACAGCTATTTAATCAGATCCATTGAGTTCAAGAGGGCTTGATGATGTTTGTCAACCTTGGCCGCAAACTGATCAAAAAACTCAAACTCCTGAAATTGCTCAGCACCCGTCTTGTATCCCGCATCTCGCAAGTTTTGCTGGGTATCCAGATTCTCTAGATATTCGGCTTGCTGTGGCGTTAGGGACAGACCCAATTGGCGATAAACCAGTTCCACAGAATCTTTGATATTTTGAGTAAGTCGATCAAATGAGAAATAGAGCTTTTGTTCTGGGGGTAAGCCCTCAAAAAACTCGATGGTTTGGCGAGCCGCTTCTACTCTGACCCTCCGCTGCATAGGCTTCCAGCTTGGCATCTGGGTGACATCAACCCCCGACTTACAATAGGCCGATTGACAGATAAGAGTCATATAGGAATTCATAAACCGTTCGGATGGTCGAGTAATTGTGACAAATAGCGCGTCGGGATAGAGGGACTTCATCATTTCCAAGCGCTGGAGACACTCATTATCCTTAGAGATATAGATGCGATCGCCACCCCGCAAGTAAAGCACCTTTTGAATCACTTTGTATTGAGTCTTTAGCATCCTCTCCTGGGTTTTGCGAGAAAGTTTGCTAAAGTTATTCAAATTTTCTAGTAGTTTGGGATAGGGAAACCGATTAATAACATAAAACTGATAGAAAAAGCACTCCTCAAATAAAAATCCATCATCTTCATAGTCGTTCAAGTAACTATAATGCATTTTCTCAGCCAGTTCGGCTTGGTCATTACTGCCCCAATAGTTTACCTGGCTCATCCGCTCCAAAAAACCAGTTGATTGCAACACTTTTTGCAGCACAATAGAGGGATAGCGCCACTCTAACAGTCGAATACCAAAAAATGTTTTCTCGTCAGCAGCAAGGGTTCGATGCAGAAATGTAGTGGCACTGCGAGGTTGAGCAATAATGAAAACAGGAGTACGAATCGTCTGCTGTCGGTACTGAGGAAATAACAGGTCATCTAGACACCAACAAAGGGCGATGAATGGTAGTTTAAGTGCGTAGTTTAGTAAATATAAAGCCTGCTTTTGCCTATCTTTAAAGCCAATTGACGGCTCTGGATCAAACAGCACATGCTGCCAGATCTTAAAGTAGGTAGGCCAATGAGGAAAAGGGGTCATAAGGATAGCCCCAATGAGAATTAAACCAACTATCAAAAAAGCAATAGAGATGGAAAACAGCATAGCTGAACCTTAAAAATTCAACACATCAGGGATTGAAGCTTGTATAGCACTACAAGAGTTGATTAGGACAGATAGATTGAGTTTAAAGGCAATAGTAGAATCTCCTAACGTATGGACGTAGCGCTATACCCGTTTTCAGTTTTGGTTTTTGAGTTTCAGCAATCCTGTGAAGCAGCAGGTTTGAGCTGATGATGTTCAATCGGGATTCAGGGGAAGTTGGCATAAACGGTTCAACTGAACTTAGTGCTCCAGAACCCCGATCATATGATAAATCAAACCCTTAGAGTTAAATTGACTTAGCTAAAATAGTCTTCCAGAGAACCTTCCCGAACGGTATCGAGGGTGAAACAGTGGAACCCGCCTCCAAAAATTCTTCGATGTCGATGCTGTACAGGAATGGGGGTAAACCCATGCTTCTCCAGTGTTTTAATCAGTTCTGGAAATAGAGAGTTAACGATGATTTTGTCTTCATCAATCGACAATACGTTTAAATCAATGTATTTTGTGGTGAGAATCAAATCATCATCCTCATAGGTGGGAAAGATGTTCTCAGTCGGCTCTGGAGGATAGATGATATCCCACTTTTGCAGTGGCTCCGGTAAGCGATCCAGAAACTGGGGATTACGTAGCAGGAGCTTACCGGGCTTTAGGGGTAGGATAATGCTATCAATATGGTTGTCAGCAAATTGATACAGCATATGAAAATTAAATTGCCCTTCAAAATGGCGCTGTAACCACTGGTATGCTAGATAGTGGTTTTTAGTAGCTACGTTGACTAGAATATCCTTTCCAAAGCGGATGCACTGAGCGGCATCAAACATCATCTCATAGCCAATATCAAATGCTGATTCATTTTGAGGATAAACTTCCTGCATTGCCGGCACATTTTGTCCCGAAATGTAGGAGGTATCAAAGGACTTATCTGTCATAATGGGCTTTGGCATATTCGTCCATTTTGCGCCCTGATTAAAGTATTTGTAAAAGATTGGCTTTAGTAAGTCATTTTCAAAATATCTGGCACGAACCTGAGGCGGCGTCTCCAAGATTTCGTTGCCAAAAATAATGGCTTGATCTCGAACATTTAAGGCGGGAATGCAGTCAGCTTTCCAGTAAGGTGTCTCAAATTTAATGGCTTTACTCAGAGGAATGGGTCGATGCACCAAAATGTTCAACTGCTGCAAAGTGCTTACCAGTTCTTCAACATCTTCGTTCAACTCTTCTAAGTACTTTCTTTTCAGGGTATGAGTGACAACACTTTGAGATGTCTGAGTTTGATTGGGACTATCACTTCCACCATTAGTTACGTAATAGGGATAACAAAATGCTGAATAGGCAACATCGTGAAAGAAAACCTTAAAAGATAGCTCTAACTCTTGGGTATTGTAGTTAATGGGTGAACCAACAATCACTTCTTTTAAGGTAGACCATTCATTGAAACTATTGACCATAACAGTTTATTGTTCCTTAATGGTAAGTGGGTAGGTGTGATTAATTCAACGTGAGTTGAACGGACTGGACAAAGCCAAAAAAAAAAAGCTGATACTAGGTTTGAACTATTCAGTCTCAGCTAACTATCGAAAAAAGTGTATCACGTCTGGATGTCACCAAAATCTTTGTGTCACAGCTGATTGGAAAACAGAGCTATAACCTTTGCGTTGCAATGCTTTCATGATTTAGGCGTATTGTTACTCCTGTGAGCTGAAATCCATAGTCAACGAATGTGAGCTCTTAAAATTTACTTTATAACCTCTTAAGATTTACTTGTAAGCATTCAGGTGATGGGGTTGACAAAAAGGGAAGGATGAGTAGTAGTGTAGAACCATGGAAATCAAACCGCCAGCTATCCCAAATAGCTTTGAAGCTCTGGAACTGCTGCCCCAATCAGTTCTG